>JAVRLI010000043.1:0-8270 GCA_031961525.1 Thermoplasmatota archaeon
AATTATAATTAAGGTAATAATAAAGAAGTGATAAAGAAAGGATTGCACCAAAACCGACTCCGAAACCGTAGGAATGGAATGTTAATTCATAACTGTTCCTCAATTTTTTTCTATTGAAAATTATAAATTTCATTAGTTCTGTGAAAAATGCGAATATTGTTACAAATATGATTGAAAGATCAAAATAATTGTAGGATGAATAATCAAGTATGAGGAAAAATATTGATGCAAAAGCACCAACAATAAATCCCGTTACTATGTAAATAATAAAAGTTCTTTCATTGAAAAGATCCTCAAACCTTTCCCAGAATAGATAGAGTAAAATGAATGCTGGAATGGCGGAAAAAAGGACAGATAACTCGAAGGATATATACATTTTATCACGCCATGATCTGCACTATTATTGATCTTTCCCTTGCCCTAATATCAAGTTCAATAAAAACTATCTGCTGCCAAGTTCCCAGTGCAAGGGATCCATTAACTATAGGAACATATATGTCAGGTTTCAAAAATGATGCCCTTACATGGGAATGTCCATTACCATCATGCCACTTTTTCTCATGCTCATAACTGTATTCTTTAGGTATCAATCTATTTAACATATTCTTCATATCCTCAACAAGTCCGGGTTCAAACTCCATTATTGTTATTGCCGATGTTGTACTTTTTGTGAAAATGAAACATGCACCGTTCCTTACATTGCTCTCCCTCACAATATCATCTATCTTTTCCGTAATGTTAATAAAATCCAGTTCACCAGATGTTGTTATTTTAATTTCCCTTGTTATTATCATCAATCATTGCTATTTATTTTTGAATATAAAACTTTACCCTTTCAAGTTTCCTCGCATTCAATTTATCCTTTGCAGATGATTTATTCATTGCAATCTCCAGGAAATTCTCACTGTTTATAAGAACAATTATTTCATTATTCTTTCCCTCACCATATGTTTTTACAAACCTCGCATGGTATTCTTTTCCATAAACTATTTTCAAATTTTCATGATCCTTCAATGAAACCTTTTCCCCGGGTATATTTGTGATTATGTTACCAAATCTATCTATGTGAATTATTGTCCCCTCCATGTAATCCTTTTCCACAACATATTTTTGAATGTTGAGTGAAACAATATTATCAAGACCTATTCTTTCAAGATTCTCCGGCCAGATACCAAGGGAAATTTTTGCTGCAACAGGTGCAAAAACATCCCTTCCATGGAAAGTTTTACTAACATTTCCCTCCATGTTAATTTTATAAATTTCTTTTACCCTTTCCTTCACAAAGGTTAAAAGGCCATTGTTCGGTCCAACAAAGTAAGAATTGTTTAATTTTGCAACAACACCAAACCTATCTGTGCCAACACCAGGATCTATAACCATTAGATGCACAGTACCTTCCGGGAAATAGTTAATTATGTTCAGCAAAATGTACGCACCGTGAAGAATATCAAAACTATCAACATTGTTTGTTATATCAACAACATCTATATTACCGAATGATTTAATAACACCCTTAACAACACCAGCATAATGTTCCCTATCTGAAAAATCTGTTGTCAATGTGATCATAGAGCCACCGCCGGGAATTGAACCCGGGACCTCGTGCTTACCAAGCACGCGCTCCGACCGACTGAGCTACGGTGGCTATTTCAATGCATTCCTGCCCTTTTCAGTTATCACATATTTACCCTTAACGGGGCTTTCAACAAGCCCATCCTTTGAAAGGGATCTGAGTTTTCCCATGACCTTTTGTACGGAAGATCTGCCTTCTTTCCAATTTCACCGCATCCTGCAGGTTTCTTCAATTCACTCAATGCCTTCAATATTTTTAATGAAATCTCATCCATGGTTTAGAAAAAAGTAAAATGATAATTAAAACTTTTCATTCACATACGTGAGGAAATGTTCAAACTCCTTCAACTTTCCATGAACAATGTTGTAGTAGGTTTCCCTTATTTTTTTTGTAACATTACCAACGTTTCCATCACCTATCTTTATTCCATCTATGTTCACTATGGGTGTTATTTCTGCAGCAGTTCCTGAAAAGAATACTTCATCAGCTGTGTAAAGCTCTTCCTTATGAACGTTTCTTTCAATAACATTATATCCAAGATAATTTGCGATCTGCATAACCGTATCCCTTGTTACACCCATGAGAATGTCAGCCTGTGGTCCTGGTGTTATTATTGTGGTATTTTTCACAAGGAATATATTCTCCCCCGCACCCTCAGCAACATAACCGTTCTGTCCAAGTAAAATTGCCTCATCGTATCCTGCATACTTTGCCTCGAGGTTTGCTATTATTGAATTCAAATAGTTTCCGCTCGCCTTTGCCTGTATTGGCAGTGTTTCTGAACTTATTCTTTTCCATGTTGAAATTTTGCATCTTGTTCCACCATCCATGGCAAGATACTTTCCAAAGGGTACGGCGGCAATGAAAACACTCACCTTTTTTCCAAATGGTGATAAACCTATCTTGTCATCGTTGTAGAAGGCAAAAGGTCTTATATAGCACTCATTCAGTTTATTTATTCTCACAACATCAACCACAGCCTTCTCAATTTCTTCCCTTTTGTATTTCAGATCCATGTGGTATATTTTCGCTGAATTCAGAAACCTTTCAATGTGTTCCTTCAACCTGAAAACAGCTGGACCCCTGTCCGTGTTGTATGCCCTTATTCCTTCGAATATTCCTGATCCGTACTGGAGGGAATGTGTTAAAACAGGTACTTTCACTTTTTCATAGTCTAATATTTCACCATCAAACCATACCTTAAGGTTCTGATAAGCCATGATACGGGAATGCATTATGGTTTAAAAAACTATTTCAAATGTTAAAGACCCATACCTCCATGCTTTTTGGTAAACCATCCTGTTTGAATTCAGCATGCTTTCCAACACGTTTAACAATGTTCCCCGGGAAGAGTGATGTGAAATTCTCAACAGGTTCCAGCCCAAGCTTTAATCCCTTAACACCGAAGTGCATGGGTACAACAATTCTTGGATTCACTTTATCAACTATTTCCTTTGCCTGCTTTGCATTTATTGTGTAAACCGATCCAACAGGAATGAAGAGAAAATCCGTATTCTTCATGAAATTTATTGCAGTTTCATCTGGTACCCTTCCAAGATCACCAACATGTGTGAATGAAACATTTTCCATTTTCACCCTGTATATTTTAACTTCACCCCTTTCCTTTCCACCCTTAGAATCATGGAATTCAAGGATAGCATCGTAGTGTATTTTGCCAATATTACCCGATCCAGGTCTGTTTATTACTTTTGGCAATCCTTTGACAACATGCACAGCATTATGATCAAAGTGTTCATGTGTTACAAAAACAACATCGGCACTCACATCAGGTTTTGGTAAACCGATGCTTGATCCATCATGTGGATCGAAAACAAATTTCATTGAATTCCCTATCTCAAAGCATGAATGACCATGGTATTTTATATACATAGGCATTCACCATTTATACATGATATTCTTTTTATTTAAAAATTATCTAAGTGGTCTTTACTGTTTTTAAAAGAAAAAATTTTATTATGGACAAAATCTAATGTGGTTTATGAAATGGATTACGAGAGAAAAAGCCAAGGTAGATAGAATTGCCTGTCCATGGTTGATTAAGAGGTTCATAGATCCACATGCAGAATTTTTGTTTGTTCAAAAGGATAGGGTTATGGAAATAGCAAAAAAGGAAAATGCAATTCCTTTCGATGTTGATGGTGCTGAATTAACACATTTTTATGAAAATGGAAAGGAATTTGTGAGCTTTGATGCAATAATAAGAAAATACAATTTAAAGGATCCAGCTCTTTTGAAACTTGCTGAAATCGTTAGGGGTGCGGATGCAAAGATCGATAATCCTCCACCAGAATCCGCTGGACTTAAGGCAGCAGCAACAGGTTTTAGAATTTTGGCCAGGGATGATTATGAAAACATGAAAATGCAATTTCCTCTCTACGATGCTCTCTATGAATACTGCAAATTAAAATGATTGACCATAACCTCCACCGCCAGCAGTTTTCAAAATAACAAGATCGTTCCTTGAAAGGTTGTATGAACCTTTTGCAGGAACCTTAATCCTTTTTCCATTTTTTTCAATATATACCTCTGTTTTTGCACCTTCTCCTCCACCATTTAAACCCCAGGGTGCAATTTTTTCCCTATCAGCAAGTATTGTGAATGTTGTATTATCAGCCTTAATTCTATACCATCTTTCAATGCCCATTCCTCCCTTAAATTTTCCATTTCCTCCACTGTTTTCCCTGAACTCATATTTTTCTATTGCTAATGGATAATATAGTTCAACAAGCTCAACAGGTGTGTTCATGGTATTTGTCATATTGCAGTGTATTCCGCTAACACCATCTTTACCATTGAATGCACCAAGCCCTACACCAACTGTTTCATAGAAGGACCAAGGCCTGTTTTCATTTATTCCACCAATCATTACATTGTTCATGGATCCACCGCATGCCGCAGGTATTTTATCGGGGACAATTTTTGAAAATGCCTTAAGGAGAACATCAGCATTCCTCTGACTTGTTTCAACATTACCACCTGATACAGGATAGGGATAAATTGGGTTTAGAATTGTTCCTTCAGGAACATTAACATCAATAACATTGAAACATCCATGGTTCATCATGATATCCGGATCTGTTATTGCCTTTATAACAAAATACACACCTGATAGTGTTACACCATAAACAGCATTTAGAGGGAATTTAACCTGTTCCGATGTGCCCGTATAATCAATTTTAATTGAATCATTTTCTTTTATTATTTTAACCTTCAATTTTGCAAGATTACCATCAGGCAATTCAAGAAAATCTTCTTCTTGAACAACACAATCAGGGAAATTTTTCACATGGGACCTTATTACCCTTTCTGAATAACCTATTGCCTCATTAACACCATCAATAAAATTTTCCATACCGTATTTCTTTATTAGATTTAATACTCTGTTTTCACCTAGAAGGTTTGCTGCAATCTGAGCCCTAAGATCACCCTTCCTCTGGTAAGGATTCCTTGAGTTTGACGAAACAATGGAAACAATATCATTTTTTATTTTATTCTTTTCCATAATCTTTACAGGATCAATTATCAAACCTTCCTGGTAAAGATCGGTTGCATCTGAAGAAATACTTCCAGGAACCTTTCCACCAATATCACTGTGATGCGCTTTGTTTGCCGCATATGCAACAATATTTTCTTTAAAAAATATTGGTCTTATTATTGTTATATCGTTAAGATGCGTCCCAGCAATATATGGATTGTTAACTATTAACATATCACCCACGTTTATGGAAATATTCTCCTTTTCAATGTATTCTAGGGTTTTTTTGAGCCCCCAGGGCAGGGATCCAAGATGGACAGGTATATGTTCAGCCTGTGCAATCAATCTTCCCTGGGAATCCAAAATGGCACAGGAATGGTCCATCCTGTCCTTTATGTTTGGGGAATATGCAGAATTTCTTAATGCAATTCCCATTTCCTCGCTTGCATATGTTAATGAGGATTTTATTATTTCAGCAACAATTGGATCCATTTTCATTCCCTCCTTATTACTATGTTTGAAAATTTATCAATTTTAGCATTCCATCCCGGTGGAATTAAAGTTGTGGAATCGTACTGTTCTATTATTGCTGGACCCTTAACAATGTATCCATGTGGAAGTGAGAATCTTTCATAAATATCTGTTTTCACAGGCTCTTCCGAGAAATATACTTTCCTTTTTGTTTTTATTATTTTTTCTTCTTTTTTCAGAACAGGTATCTTTGGCTTTTTGAACTTCAATATTGCTGTTAACCTTAATGAAACAACAAAGATTGGATCGTTTGTTGAATATCCATATATTCTCTTATGTTTTTTATTGAAGTCCTTCTTCATATTTTCAACAATGTTCTTTTCCCTTAAAGTTATATCAAGTTCAAAACCCTGACCAAGGTACTGCATATTCGCCTGCCTTATGAAGTATACATCGCCCTTCACATTACTCTTTTGGAAATCTTCAATTGCATTTTCCTCCAATTCAGAGAACAATTTTTCAATTAAATTATCATCCATTTTTTCAATCTCAAGCATTAAAGGTTTAACATATTCTCTTTTGAGATCTGATACAACAAGACCCAATGCCGAGAAAAGACCTGGATTTGGTGGTACAATAACACTTTTAACATTAAGGTCAAATGCAATATCCACAGCATGCAATGGCCCTGCTCCGCCAAAAGCGATCATATGAAAATCCCTGGGATCGTATCCCCTTTCAATGCTAACTATCCTCATGATCTTTGACATTTGATTGTTTGCAATCTTTATTATACCCAGGGCTGTTTCATAAACATCAAGATTAATTTTTTCCGAAAGTATCTTTATTGCATGGTATGCCTTCTCAAAATTTAATTTCATTTCACCGCCTAAAATATGATCAGGGTTTAATCTTCCAAGTATAAGGTTTGCATCTGTAATTGTCGGTTCCCTTCCACCAAGATCATAACATACAGGCCCCGGATAGGATCCAGCACTTCTTGGACCGACCCTTAATGCATTTCCTTCATCTATCCATGCTATGGATCCTCCACCAGAGCTTGTTTCTGCAAGATCAATGAATGGGAACCTTACTGTATAGCCTGATCCCTTTATTGACCTTCCACTGTGTGTTTTTCCGGCTGCCTCAAATTCAAATGAATACTGTGTATTGTAATTGTATATTATTCCAGCCTTTGCTGTTGTCCCCCCCATGTCGAATGTTAGTAAATTCTTTATTTTTAAAAGTCTTGAAAAGTAAAGTGATGCGAGAACACCGCTTGATGGACCAGATTCTATTATTGATATGGGTTTTTCAATAATGCTTTCTATTGTGTTCAAACCACCATCCGACTGCATGATATATATGGGAACATTTCCTATTAAATTTTTTACTTCCAATTCAAGCTTTTTCAGATACTTGGAAACAATTGGATAGAGAAGGGCATTAACAACAGTTGTGCTTGTTCTTTCAAACTCTTTTGGCAGGGGATCTATTTCACTTGAAATTATTACGGGAATGTTCAATTTTTTTGAAAGGTAATCCTTTATCAATTTTTCATGTGAATTGTTTTTGTATGAGTTTATTAGGGAAACAGCGATAACATCAACATTTTTTAATTCATCCAAAATTCCATCAAGATCATTCAAATTCAATGGTTTTATTACATTACCATTTGCATCCATCCTTTCATCAACAACAAACCTCAATTCCCTGGGAACAATTGGAATTGGTCTTTCAACCTTTAGATTATATATTTCTGGTCTTCTCTGCCTTCCTATCTCAAGAACATCCCTGTACCCTTTTGTTGTTATCAATGTAACCCTAGGCCAGTTTTGCTTTGTTAATAATGCATTTGTTGCAATCGTTGTTGAATGTGAAAAAATCAATATTTTTTGATTCCTGTAAATTCTTTTTAATGCATTGATTATACCTTCTTCAGGATTAACAGTTGTTGGAACTTTAACATTAAAAAAATTACCTGAATTTTCATCGTATGCAACAAGATCTGTAAATGTACCACCTATGTCAACACCTATTCTCAATTTTTCCATAAATGGTACATGGGGAATAATGATATAAATTTGAATCGCAAATGATTTATTTATGATAACAATAATCCATTTATGGATATTGAACCTGGATCAGTATTCACAAAAAAATTCAAAACAGGTATTGAACATTCAGCAAAGGGTGTTGGATCTGGAGATGTGGATGTTCTTTCCACACCTTCACTGATAGGCTTTATGGAAAATACATGCAGGACACCTATAGATGCGAAAATTTCACCGGATAGAGTTACATTAGGAACGCTTGTCAACATAAGGCATTTAAAGGCAAGCAAAATAGGCGATGAGGTGGAAATTGTTGCAAAACTTTTAAGCGTTGATGGAAATAGATTAACATTCTGGGTTGAAGCTTTTGTTAACAATGAAAAGATCGCATCGGGCATTCACGAGAGAGCGATAGTTGAAAGGGAAAGTTTCCTGAAAAAATTGAAGAATCAGAATTCTTCATGAGATAAAAGTTTTAGATTATATTTCCAGCCATCGTAATATATATTTCTTTTTTCAGTCTCCACCTCACCCCTCTGGTTATCAACATTATCGGATCTGTAAAATTTTTTCTCAGGTTTAAATTGAATTAACATGTCCTCGTTTGCTATCATTCTGAATGCATCAATGTTTCCAAAATAGAAATTGTGGTATTTTTCATTGTTTAATTCATGCC
>JAVRLI010000044.1:0-7868 GCA_031961525.1 Thermoplasmatota archaeon
TCAATTATTTTATTTCTCAACCCATATTGCATGTTGTTTCCATCAAAAAGAATGTATGCTACTTTTTTTCCATTATCAACTAGGAATGTCTGTATTCCCATGGGACCAAGGCTGTCATTTTCATAAAATATATTTGAAAAACCGCATTTTGTAATATTTTCATTAACCTTTGATAATTTTTCTTTTAAACTATTCAAAACATTCAAATCAATATCCTTAAGAACAGAATAATCCTTGTTAAAATTGTTATGCGCATCAACAACAAAAACATGCCTTGTTTTTGAGTTCAAAAATTTTCTCCTAATTTTCATTCCAAGTTCAAGTGAAATATCATCAAATCCATTTTTTGATGGAATAATTGAAAGGAATAAAGAATCACCAAATCTCTGTGCAAAAAATTCAAAATCATTTTCAATTCTTATACCTTCTGAACTTGTATTTTTGAATTTTAATGTATGAATGGAACTTTTTATTGAGTTTGCAATCTTTTCAATATCTTCATCTCCTGCACAGTTTTCATTGTTTGTCGATGTTGTATGAAAAACAAGGATGTTTTCACTTATATCGGAAAGTTTATTTTTAAGCCTCAATGGTAAATTGCTGCAACCCACCTCACCGAATGGTCCTGGATGAACATATGGAAATACAATTATTCCCTTTATTTTATTATCTTTATTCTTAACAGCAAGGCCCATAACTGGTATTTCCTTTATAGAATACATCTTGCTCAGTAAATTATTGATTGAAAAAAGTTCTTCAGCATTTTGGTTTGCAAAATAGTTAACAATTACACCTGCATACTTAACAGGATCCTCACCATATTCCTCCTTGAATTCTTTTGAAAGGTAAATAAGGAAATACCTTGAGACAAGAGAAAATAGAATGGAGGATATGAAAAAGGGAATTAAATATATTAATGGGAAATTAGAAAATATAAGGAATATGGAAATTGAAAATGAATAATTTAAGGAAACAATTATGATCTTATTATCCTTAATTTTAAGGAATGGTTTGAGGAAAAGGTATCTTAAAAAGGGTGAAATTGAAAAGCCCAAAAGTAAAGCTATGACTGGTTTTGTAAGAAAAATTAAAGTTAGAATCAGAAATGCAACAAAGCTGACTATGAAAACAATTTCCTCAAGAAGCGTTATCCTTCTCAATGGGAAATCAAGTTTTATTAATTTAAATGTTAAAAGATCAATGAGAATTAGAGCAATGTAAGGAGAAAGAAGAAGGAAAAGGAAAAAGTTTAAATCCGGTCTGATTAAAAAATAATAAATTGCCAGTATGGCAAGAACAACAGCAATTGAAAGAATTGAGTTTGGTGATTTAAATGCCCTTTTCCTCAGTTCAATAAAATATTTTTCAGCATCCATATTCATCTTTTATACAATTCAATGCCATTTGAAACGATCCTTCTCACCCTGTGGTAGGGAATCATATCACCATTCTTCAAAAAAATGAAGTTTGATCCCAGCTTATCTATATCCCTAACATCAATTTCCTTCAGAGATAAATTACCCTTTCTATCAAGGAAATATACCTTTCCATTACCATCCGACCACATTATTCTATTAATAATTTCATTGACCGGATTTTTCCTCATATTCAATTTCCTCATCAGATTTTGCAATCTCCCTTATCCTCTGAACACCATCAATTTCCTTTATTACATTCG
Source organism: Thermoplasmatota archaeon (assembly GCA_031961525.1). GTDB lineage: Archaea > Thermoplasmatota > Thermoplasmata > Thermoplasmatales > ARK-15 > JAVRLH01. Next base: position 1,679 of record JAVRLI010000044.1, read on the forward strand.
CCACCTCTTCAGGGACAAGTTCTTCCCAGTTCTCTCCTGCGATCATTCTTCTCCTTACCTCCCTTCCTGAATATTTTTTTCTCTCATAAAGTTGTGGTGTTTCAACCTTGTATCCCCTTTCCTCAAAAAGTCTTTTTGTTAATGGATTCCCTGCATAAACCTTGTGGAATGGTGGTGATATTGCCTCAATATGCGCAACCCATACGGCATTTCTGTGAATATCCTCTATTGGAACAAGGTAATAGTTGTAGATTTTTCTGTTTTCAAGCGTGTTTGAAATCATTAAATGTCTTTCACCTGCTGTGAATGGATTATCCAAAGTGTGTGATTCCTGCGCGCTTCCTATTCCTATTATGATATAATCATGCTTTTTCGCAAGATCCTCCACCATCTTCAAATGTCCAAGATGGAAGGGCTGAAACCTTCCAATAATAAATGCTCTCATTGGGACATAAATTTAAATCCTATCTATTAACTTTTTCATAGGGATTTGAAAAATTTTTTATTATTAATTTTGTTTAACCTTTCAAAGGAGGTTTAATGATGGATATATTATCCATAATAATCTTAATTTCATCGTTGATTGCGCTGATTTACGCAGGTGTGCAGGCATACTTTATAATCAGGGAAGATGAAGGAACGGAAAGGATGAAGGAAATTGCAAGGGCAATACAGGAAGGATCAAAGGCATTTTTGAATAGACAATACAGGACAGTTGCAATCGTTGCTGCAGTACTAGCAATAATAATTGCATTTGTCCTACCTGATGGGTTGATCCTTGCCATAGGTTTTGTTGTAGGTGCTGCAGGATCCGCAATAGCAGGGTATATTGGAATGCACATATCAATAAGGGCGAACGTTAGAACAGCAAACAAGGCAAAGGAAGGAATAAAAAAGGCATTTTCTTTTGCATTCAGGGGTGGATCCGTCACAGGTCTCTCTGTTGTTGGCATTGCCCTACTAGCTCTCAGTGTTTTCTATTTCTGGTTGAAGAATCCTGAACTTATGGTTGGATTTATTTTTGGAGCATCTTTGATAAGTCTTTTTGCAAGGGTTGGTGGCGGTATTTACACAAAGGGTGCGGATGTTGGTGCAGATCTTGTTGGAAAGGTAAGGTATGGAATACCCGAGGATGATCCGAGGAATCCTGCAGTCATAGCTGATAATGTTGGAGATAACGTTGGTGATTGTGCTGGTATGGGCGCAGATCTTTACGAAACATATGTGGTTACTGCCCTTTCATCAATGCTTCTTGCATACACGCTCAATCTTCCATATCAATATATTGTTCTTCCATTAATATTTGGAGCGGTTGCAATCCTTGCAACTTTAATATCAATACCATTTGTAAGCGTTAAGGATACAAGGTGGATAATGGGTGGTCTTTACAGGGGAGTTGTCATAACAACAATAATTTCAGCCATAGGCTTCTATTTAATTTCCATTTATGTTGTAAAAGACATTCGTGTTTTCTATGCTGGTCTTATAGGTCTTGTTATAATGGCATTGCAGGTTGTTATAACAGAATATTATACAAGCTATAAATTCAAACCTACATTGAAGATATCTGAATCCAGTCAGAGCGGAACGGGAATTACAATAATAACAGGTCTTGCCTATGCCCTCCAGGCAAGTTTCGTTCCAGCACTTTACATTTCCGCAGGTATTTTGATAGCATTCTATATATTCGGTGCATCCATAACAGGCATGGGCATATATGGAATTTCAGTTGCAGCAACAGCCATGCTTTCTGTTGCTGGAATAATATTGTCCATTGATTCCTTTGGCCCTATAACAGATAATGCGGGTGGAATTGCAGAGATGGCCGGTTTGCCAGAGGATGTTAGAAAAATAACAGATCCACTTGATGCAGTTGGTAACACAACAAAGGCTGTTACAAAGGGATATGCAATCGCTTCCGCCGCACTTGCAGCACTTTCACTCTTTGCCGCATACTATGAGGTAATAAGCGCACATGGTTACACAATTGATCTTCTTACAATCATTAATCCTCCTGTTCTTGTTGGTCTTTTCATAGGTGCAACATTACCCTTTTTCTTCACATCATTCCTTATGAACGCTGTTGGAAAGGCAGCATATTCTATTGTTAAGGAAGTAATAAGGCAGTTTGATGAAATCAAGGGTCTTATGGAAGGAAAGGCAAAGCCACAGTACGATAAATGCGTTGACATTGTTACAAGAACAGCGCTAAGGGAGTTGGTTTTACCTGGTGTGATTGCTGTAGTAACACCAATAGCTGTTGGCTTAATACTTGGTCCACTAGCACTAGGTGGTCTCCTCCTCGGTGTGATACTTTCAGGATTCGCTCTTGCAATCTTGATGACCGTCGGCGGTGGATCCTGGGACAATGCCAAAAAGTACATTGAACTTGGTAACTTCGGTGGAAAAGGTTCAGAGGCGCATAAAGCAGCTGTTGTTGGTGATACAGTTGGAGATGCTCTTAAAGATACAGCTGGGCCTGCAATAAATCCTCTTGTTAAGGTTGTGAACACAATATCAATACTTTTCCTTGCACTGATACTTGCAATACACCTTCTCTAAATTTTTTTGATTATTTTTAAATATAACAAATGATTTCTGCCATAACATGTTCTGTCCAAAGTGCGGGTCATTGATGCACCCGAAAAAAGGAAAGTGGGTATGTTCAAAGTGCGGTTATGAAATGCCAATCGATAAAAAGAAAGATGATAAGATTGTTGATAAGGCAAAGGAAAAGGAATTGATTTTAATCAACAATGAATTCAATACTCTTCCTGTGGATGATAATGTTGTTTGCCCCAAATGTGGTAACAGGGGAGCATACTGGATGCTCAAACAAACAAGGGCTGCGGATGAACCCGAGACAAGGTTCTACATATGCACAAAGTGCGGTTACAGGTGGAGGGAATACTAGTTATTAAATTCTTATTTGATCAATTTCATCAGAAAATATTATTCAATAATAATGGATTTTATGGAAACTTTTTATTTTGAATTGTCATAAGGTTCTTTATCTCATGGAAATTCCAAGAAAAGAAATGAGAGAAAACCCTCGATACAGATGGTATATACTTACCGTTGTGCTTTTAGGTGCATTTATGTCCGCTCTTGATCTAAACCTTATGAACATTGTTAATCCTGTTCTCAGGGAATATTACAGAGAGCCTCTTTACATTGTTGAATGGGCAACACTCGCATACCAATTAACACTTACTGTTCTTCTTCCAATTCTTGGAAGGATCTCCGATATTTATGGAAGAAAAAAGTTCTACAATGTTGGATTTGTTATTTTCATTATCGGTTCGGGTATGGTTGGTGTGGGTTTAAGCATTCAATGGATTATTTTCTGGAGGATCATTCAGGCCATCGGTGCAACATTTCTCCAGAGTAACAGCATAGCAATAATAACAGCAAATTTTCCATCAAATGAAAGGGGTAAGGCAATAGGCATACAGGGGGCGGTACAGGGTATAGGTATGGCAATCGGACCTAGCTTTGGTGGATTTCTTATACAGTATCTTTCATGGAACTATGCATTTTACATTAATGTTCCCGTTGGTATAGTTGGTACAATTCTTGCCTATTACATTTTACCTGAAACAAAATCTGAAAGGGGTTACAGGGGAATAGATTACCTGAGTGCAGCTCTTTTTGCAACATTTTTTTCACTTTTCCTTTTTAATTTTTCAATGAGTTCCAGCAAATTCTGGTCAAATGAATACCTTTATGGTTTATATGCTCTTTCTGCCATTTTCTTCTTAATTTTCATATATGAGGGTAGAAGGTCAAAGGATCCTATAATAGATTTTTCACTTTTAAAAAACAGGTTTTATGTTGCAGCTAACTTTTCAGGCATGATATCCTATTTGATAATAGGTGGAACCATGTTCGTTTTTCCATTTTATCTGGAATATGTTCTTAAATATTCACCAGCTCTTGCAGGATCCCTTCTTATAATAATTCCCGCATTTATGTCCATAGGAACACCAATAGGTGGTACATTATCTGATAGAATAGGTTGCAGGATACTAACATTTATAGGTTTCCTGTTAATTTCCTTTGGAACATTTATGGTTGTTATTTTCTCAAATGAAACAACCAATATTTATGAGATCATAGTTTTCCTTTCAATAATAGGGCTTGGAATGGGTATTTTTACAGCACCAAACAACAGTTCAATTATGGGCATTTCACCACCCGGAAAATTGAGCCTTGTTGGTGGATTTCTTAACATGATGAGGAGTCTGGGTTTAATATTTGGTGTTAGTTTTACAACATTTGTTTATGAATTGAACATGGAGGGTAAATTATACAATTTTCCACCTGTTGTTCTAGAATCGTTCAGAAACAGTATGACCATGCTCTTTGTGTTTTCGGTGACAGGATTAATACTTACATTGGTTAAAGGAAGGGCAAAGGTTGAAAAGGTCACTCATTTACCAGTATCAATGGAATAGGTGAAAGTTCAATTACCTCCTTTTCCACCTTTCCAAGTGCAAGTTCACTTGAGAAATACCTGAACTTGTATGAAATACCCTTTCTTCCCCTTGATGCTATCATTATATCGCTTTTCTTTGCCTCCTCAAGTATACCATGCACTTTATTTTCACCCATGAACTCTTCAATTTCAAGTTTAACATTAAGACTGTTTGAATAATCCATCAAAGTTTTAACCATATGGTGGTTTTTTATCCTTCCAAAATGTAACATTTTAACCTCCGCACCAAAATGTGCAGCAAGGTTTATTGAAAGCATGCTTGCCCTAAAGGAGTACTTGCTTCCGCTTGTTGGGTTAAGTATCCTTTTTATTGGCCTGCACTCACTCCTAGGTGTCATAAGGAATGTTGGAATTTTACTTTTTTCTATCACCTTTCTTGCCGTGTAACCAAGTTTTAGTTCCTCCGATCCAAGTTTGGAACTTGTTGCAAGGATTATTAAATTTATATTATTTTTCTTGGCATAATTTATTATTGTTCTTGAAGGGAATCCGAATTCAACCCTTGAATCCTCTATTTTTACATTTTTTTTAAGAAGTAAATTTTTAAGCTCTTCCAGCGCTTCCTTTTCAATGGATTCAAGAACGTCAAGGTGATCTGCCGAATATCCTGAATATAAAAGTGTTGATTCACCGCTTATGTCAACAACACCAAGAAGATAATATCTTGCATTGGGTATTATGTTTGATATATATTCAGCTGCCTTTAATGTTACCGGATTTTTATTTGTCGGTATAAGTATCCTCCCCAGGGATTCATATTCCAAAAAACGCGGCATCAAAAACATTTATGAATATCCAGTATTTATAAATTTTGATCAGATTTTCATTTATATAAAAATAAAACCTCTTCCGGGTCAACAGGTAACCTGGAAGCAACTGCCCAATAATTGAAAAATATGGCAACGATTATTATACCAAGGAAGTCAAAGGGGAATGATATAATACCAAAACCTCCAAAGGTTTTGTCCTCAAGGGCACTTATCACCATCATGACTATTATGTAAACTATGTACCAAAGACCATTCTTCCAGTCTCCTCTTGCCTCTCCCTTATGAACATAGTACTAGAACATTGGTAATAGGATGAAGATTGCAACAACACCGTAGAGTGTGTATGGGTATCCTGACCAGTAGAATATGAGACTGCTTGATACCATTGATTGGTGCAACTATATCGTAGAATGTGCTCTTAATTCCCTTCCTTTTTAGAACTCCAGCCACAGCCGCAGGACCGGTTGCAAAAAGTATGTTTGAACCCGCAATTAGGATATCAACAGATTGTCTGTAAAGAGGTATAAGGAAAAGGAATACAACAGATATAATGAAGGATATTATTAGACCAACAACAGGGTACCTGTTTTTTTATCTACCCTAAGAAGAGCCTTTGGCATATACTTTGTTTTTGCTGCAGCATAAGCTCTGTAGAAATCCTCTATAATAAAAATAATTCCAGCATCATTTAGGATCACTATCCTCCTTATATTGTATGCTATTATTTTCATTGCAATTTCTTTTTCAGATAGTTCTGAAATTCTTATTTTTCAAATGATCCACTTTTTCTTTTAATTACTGAATGCACTTTTTCCACTTTAGATCTTCTATTATATTCTTCAGGCAAATGCTTTTTCATTCTTTTCCTATGTTCTCCTTTGGTACGATGTATTGGAACATCCTTATTTCTTGCAGGTATTAT
>JAVRLI010000045.1:0-7329 GCA_031961525.1 Thermoplasmatota archaeon
GCCATGGAAGAGAAAGTTCATCTTGGAGAATTTCTAACACTTTTGAAGAAACTTGATGATGAACAGGTAAAGGCAATAGAAAAAGGTGAAGAGGAAGTTAAAGAGATGGAAAAATATTGAATCATGCTCTCCTGGATCGATATTAATGGTAAAATAATCCTTTTAGCCAAAACCATAAGGGTATTTTCCTATGGATTCATAAGCATAATATTACCATATTATCTAGAAAGCTTGGGTTATTCGGCAACAATTGTTGGTATTATTGTTACAATTGCTGTATTATCAAATGCAATTTTTAATATAATTGTGGGTAAATTTGGTGAAAGCATTGGAAGAAACAGAACACTGAGATTTTTTTCCATGTTGATGATAATTTCATCAATTCTTCTTCTCATACCAAATATTATTACAATTATTTTAGCTTCAATTTTCGGTATAATAAGCGTTACTGGAACAGAAACAGGACCATTTTTAAGTGTTGAACAATCAGCACTAACAAAGTTTGTAAAGGATGAAAAAAGAACACTTCTCTTTTCAATATACAATTTTCTTGGATATTCCGCTTCATCCCTTGGCGCACTTTTCCCTAACGTTCCTTATTACTTCTTTCCAAAAAATCTTTCATACATATCAATGATAATACTTTATGGATTTGTTGGTTTGATCCTTTATTTCCTTTACTGGAAAATTGGTGAATTCATTGAAATAAATGTTGAAAGGAAAAATGTGAGGATTTCGGATGAAACAAGAAAAAAGATAATAAAATTATCACTGCTTTTCTCCATGGATGCATTTGGTGGAGGATTCATTCTTCAATCCTTACTTGTTCTATGGTTCAATTACAGATTTGGATTGAACATGGAGACACAAACGTGGATATTTTTTGGCGGTGGCATCATAACTGCATTATCATTTTTCCTTGCAGAAAGAATAGCGAAAAAAATAGGTCTTCTAAACACCATGGTATTTACGCATATACCCTCCAATGTTTTCCTATTACTGATTTCATTTGCAACAACCCCACTCATTGCTGTTATCTTACTTTTTCTTAGACAATCACTTTCACAGATGGATGTTCCAACAAGACAATCCTATACAATGGCAATAGTTAAACCTGAAGAAAGAACAGCAACCTCAGCAATAACAAACATACCAAGGAGTATAAGTCAGGCCGGAAGCCCATATTTATCATCATACGCAATAAGTATAGGCAGTTATTCCATACCATTCATTCTTTCAGGATCAATTAAAATAATTTACGATATTCTGATTTTTCTTATGTTCAGAAAAATAAAACCACCTGAAGAAAACTAAATATAATATTATACATTTCAAATCATAATGGACAGGTATGTTATTGATCCATGGGTTTCACACCAGTATAAGGATTACAAAAAATTGAGGGATGAGTTTGGTATTGAACCATTCGATTTCCAGATTCCTGAACTTAAGGGTATATTCACAAGGGGTGTAATATTTGGGCATAGAGGTTTTCAATCAGTTTACAATGCCGTAAGAAAGGGAAAGAAATTTACAATTCTTACAGGTTTAATGCCTTCGGGCAAGATGCATCTTGGTCATAAACTTGTTATTGACCAGATTATAAATTATCAGAGTATTGGAGCAAGGGCATACATAGCTGTTGCAGATCTTGAAGCATATGCAACAAGGAATATAAGTCTAGAAAAGGGTTATGAAATTGCAATAAGGGATTATGTTCCAAATTATCTTGCCCTTGGAGTTGATCCCAAAAAGACACAGGTCTATTTTCAATCAAAGAGAAAAAGTGTTATCGATCTTGCATTATTATTCCAAAAAAGGATAAATCTTAACGAAATGAAGGAAATTTACGGTTTCAGTGATGATTCGAACCTTCTTCATATTGAATCACCTCTAATTCAGCTTGGTGATATTCTTCATGTACAGCTTGATAAATATGAGGGACCATGTCCAACCGTTGTTCCTGTTGGTGTGGATCAGGATCCACACATAAGGCTGGCAAGGGAACTTGTGAAAAGGAACAGAATATACAGTATTGTTGAACAGGATGGTAGGATTGTCATATTCTACAAGGGTGATGATACAGAAAATTTTATTTCGAAAACAAAAGAAAAACTTAAAGGTATAGGTTTTGAAAAATTCAGGGAGAATATTCCATATAAAGCTCTTTACATTGATGATTCATCAACTGAAAGTAAATACGTTATTGAGGAAGTTATGAGCGAAGTTGAAAAGGAATTTGGTGGATTTGGTTTCTTTGAGCCAAGTTCCACATATCATAGATTCATGAGCGGTCTCAACGGTGGAAAGATGTCATCATCCGATCCATCAAGTTACATTTCAATTGATGATGATCCAAATGTAGCTTCAAAGAAGGTAATGAACGCAAAAACAGGTGGGGCTGCTTCAGCTGAAGAGCAAAGAAGGGTAGGTGGCAAACCTGAGGAATGTTCCGTATATGAATTATACCTTTATCATCTCGCAGAGGACGATAAATATCTGAAAGAAATTTACAGATCATGCAGATCCGGTGAAAGGTTATGCGGTGAATGCAAAAGGGAAGCTGCAGAATTACTGAAAAATTTTCTAATATATCTGAAGGAAAAAAGGGAAGAAAGGGAACACCTTGTTAAGGAAATAGTGAAAAACGACTAGAACAAAATTTAAGAATAATTTTAAATTTAAAGTTAAAAAGGTGGAATGGATGAGGATCCTCGTATGCGTTGCATGGCCCTATGCGGATGGACCACTACATCTTGGACATCTGTATGGTGCATATCTACCTGCAGATATTTTTGCAAGGTACCACAGAATGATAGGTGATGAAGTTCTTATGGTATCAGGAAGCGATGAACATGGAACACCTATCACATTTGTTGCAGAAAAGGAGCATGTTTCACCAAAGGATATTGCAGATAGGTACCATGAAATAAACAAAAGGATATTCGAGCAGCTTGGTATAAGTTTCGATAACTATTCAAGAACATCATCCGATAACCATAAGGAGGTTGTGAAAAATTTCTTCCTGAAACTTTACGAAAAGGGTTATATTTATCCTTCAAAAATGATTTCACCATACTGCCCAAACTGTAAAAGATTTTTACCGGACAGGTATGTTGAAGGAACATGCCCCTATTGCGGTTATGAACATGCAAGGGGTGATCAGTGCGATAACTGCGGCAGGACACTTGATCCACAGGAACTTATTAATCCAAGATGCAGAATATGCGGTGCAACACCTGAATTCAGGGAAACTGAACATTTATTCTTCAGATTAAGTTCATTCGAGGATGATCTTAAAAAATGGCTTGAGGATAAGACATACTGGAGGGATAACGTTAAGAATTTCACATACAATTTTATAAAATCAGGATTGAAGGACAGGGCAGTAACAAGGGATATTGAATGGGGAATAGATGTTCCCATCCCTGGATTTGAAAATAAAAAGATATATGTGTGGTTTGAGGCCGTTATAGGATACCTTTCATCAACAATAGAGTACGGTAAAAAGGTGGGTAATGAGAATCTATGGAAGGATTACTGGCTCGACAAAAACACAAGACATTATTATTTTATAGGCAAGGATAACATTCCATTCCACACAATAATATGGCCCGCCATGTTAATGGGCCATGGAGAACTTAACCTCCCATATGATGTTCCGGCAAACGAATACCTGAATCTTGAAGGAAAGAAATTTTCAAAGAGTTCCAACATTGGGATATTTTTGCCCGAAATACTTTCAAAGTACGATCCCGATATGGTTAGATTTTATGCAGCTCTTAATTTGCCTGAACAGCATGATTCAGACTTTTCCTGGAACGATTTCTATCTGAAGGTAAATGGTGAACTGATAGACAAATTTGGAAACTTTGTACACAGGGTATTAACATTCACAAAGACAAGGGTTGGAAAAATACCAATGAGGGGAGAAATGGATGAGGATGATTTCCTGGCTTTGAATATGATACGTGAGACCGGAGAAAAAATGGCCGAGCATTTCAAAAATGTTGAACTAAAGAAGGCAATAAAAGAATGGTTGAACCTTGTTTATTTTGGAAATCAATACTTTGATAGATCGGTCCCATGGGATCTCATAAAAGAGAATGAGAAAAAATGCTGGACAAAGCTAAACGTATCATTGCAGATTGTGAAGGCTCTGGCAATATACGGCTATCCATTTATTCCATTCACATCACAGAAAATATGGAAAATGCTTGGATACAGGGATAAAATTGAAAATTACAGGTGGATTGAAGCATTAACACCACTGGGTGAAACAGCTTTACAGGAACCGAGGATACTTTTTAAAAAACTTACACAGGATGAAATAAGTGAATGGAAGAAGGTTGATATAAGAACAATAAAAATAGTTGATGTTATGGATCATCCCAATGCTGACAGGCTTTACCTATTAAAGGTTTCACTTGGAAGTGAAGAGAGGATACTTGTTGCGGGCCTGAAGAAACATTATCGTCCGGAGGAGCTTATAGGAAAATATGCCCTAATGGTTTATAACCTTGAGCCAGCGGAGATAAGGGGAGTAGTTTCACATGGAATGATCCTTGCTGCTGACGATGGAAATACAGTTTCACTTCTTGTGCCAACGGAAAAAATTGAGGGAAAGAAGGTCCTTGCAAACAATTATGAAAGTAATGCGGAATCAAAAATATCCCATAAGGATTTCATGAAGATGAATTTTGAAATTGCCAGGTTGAAGATCAATGAAAAGATCCTTGCGCAGGGAAATAAAACTCATGAAATAGATTATATCATTGATAAAAAGTATGATGGCCTTTTAACAGTGATTTATCTTGAGAAAAATAGACCATACATTTTGAGAACCGATTATGGAATTATAACACTTGACAGGGATGTTAATTTAAATGCAAAAGTGAAATAGAATGAAATTTGATATTCACATACATTCAAAATATTCAAACGATGGTGTTCTGGAAATAAATGAAATAATTAAGATTGCAAAAAAGGTTGGACTTAATGGAATAGCAATAACAGACCATAATTCCATGGAAGGTTACAGAAACATTGAAAGAAAAGATATTGAAATAATAAAGGGTGTTGAAATATCAAGTTCATCCGGACATATTATCGCGCTAAACATCAATGAAATTATACCGAAGGGATTGAGCGTTGATGAAACCATAGAAAGGATACATGAACAGGGTGGAATAGCAATAGCTGTTCATCCATACAGGTTCTGGAGCGGTTTGGGTGAAAAAAATATAATTGGAAAAAAGTTTGATGTTATAGAGGTGCTGAATGGAAGATGTAAAAAATCGAATAACCAGAAGGCAATGAATCTTGCCGAAAGATTAAACAAGCCATTTTCCGCTGGAAGTGATGCACATTTTGCCGGTGAGATAGGAAAAGCTTATATTATTAGTGATGGGGATCCAATAGAGAAAATTCTGAAAAAGGATATAAGGGTTGATGGAAATTCAAGGGATTTCTTTGGGACAATTAAATATGTAACCTATACAATTTATCACTGGGCTGGAAGAGGATTCAGGAAAATCTGATCAGGGACCTATATGCATCATCTCAAAGTACTGGTCATAGTTTTCAAACTGAAGAATTAATTCCCTCTCAGATTTCAAAAAATAGTAATGTGACATTTCAACAGAGGAAAGGTAAAGCATTATTGCCTTTTTCTCATCATCGAACCTTTTTGATAGATCCTCGTAGAACTTTGAGGATGCAAGTTCTGCGTCCATTGCCTGCGTTATCAGCTTTGAAATTGGATCCTTTTCCGTCACCGTGACCCTGGGTAATGGTACCTCGGTACTTTCAGGTATGTTTATCTTTTCTCCTGGAAATTTCATCTTTATTATGTTTTCAATCAACTGTCTGTGCTTTTCCTCCTCCTTTGAAAGAAATTCGAATTTTTCCTTCAATAGTGCATTTTTTACATTTTCAGATGCCTTTTTGTATGTGTTCATTGAATCTATTTCTGATCTAAGAGCCATTTCTAGTAATTCCTTTAAAGATGCCATAATATTTTATATGCTAGACAGTATTTAGATTTTTTGTATTTTTATAATTGCTGGAATATTGAAGTAAAAATTATTAGAGATATTGTTAATAAAACAATTAAGATCAATGATTCCGCTATTCCAACATATTTTATCTTTACCCTTTTTATTCCCAGCAGTATCCTTATTATGGATAGGGAGAAAATTAAATTCATTGGATTTAGAAAAATAAATGATATTGGAGGTTGTAAAGAAGATAATAACTATTTTTTCTTATTATTGATCTAACAGTGAACTCTGATCCTACCATAAAAAGGAAAAGGAGAATTGAATAAACATACGTGTTATGTGAAAAATAAATTGATGTGAAATAAAAATTTAAAATCATCTGAGTATTCCAGTTATTGCCTTTAAATATGATCTTTTGAAAATTCCATTTTTAAAAATGTAAACAAGAAGGAAAAATGTGTAGGGTATATGAAATAATAAAAATTAATATGGAAATTATTGAAAATATGAAGGATATGAAAAGTGCAATTTTATCGATCTTTTTTTAAAATCCATGGCTATTGAACGGTAAAAGTGGAATCCAGAAAATTAATACATAGATATTTTTGTAAAGAAAAAAAGAGAATAGGAAAAGCGAAAATGTGGTTATCCATCCACCGTAATCTATTCTCATTGGAAACTGGAATTTTCACGTTATATTTATTAATTTTTTCTACTTTTTTTATTCATGAACTTTATAAAGAAAATTGTTGATGAATTTAAAAACAAAAGAATAATTGGCATTGATCTTGCCGGTTCATCGGAAAGGGAAACAGGTATCTGTTCCCTTCTTGGATACAATGCTGAAATTAATTCATTAAAAAGTGATGCAGAAATAATTTCATTTATCCTTGATTTTATGCCGGATTTGATTGCAATAGACGCACCACTTTCTTTGCCAGAAGGGAGGTGCTGTACCTGGGATGGATGTTCATGCAGCATCCATGGAATAATGAGGGAAAGTGACAGGGAATTGATAAAAATGGGTATCAGGGCATACCCAACACTTATAGAAAGTATGAGACCATTGACAAGGAGAGGTATTAACCTTTCAGTTTTATTGAGATCCATGAATTTTGATGTTATTGAAACCTATCCTCATGGTGTAAAAATCATGCTTGGTTTACCCCAGGAAAAGGAAAAGATTCTGGAAACTTTTTCAAACATGGGTTTTAATTTTATTTATAAAAAATTAAGCAATCATGGAATTGATTCCTTCCTTTCAGCTATTGTTGGATACTTTTATTTATCAGGAAATTTTATTGAAGTTGGTAAAAAAAATGAGGGA
>JAVRLI010000046.1:0-7332 GCA_031961525.1 Thermoplasmatota archaeon
TTCAGAAATTTAAGTGAAATACTTAAGGAATTGCATGAAGTTGTAAAAATAATCAATTCCTTTGATGAGGATTTCCTTGAAAAAAGAAAGGATGAAATTAAAAGTATAATTGAAGAGGCGAAAAACAAACTATGGAGGTTGTGAAAATGTCAATGATTGAAACAAAGGATCTTGTGAAGATTTACAAGGGAAACATAAAGGCGGTTGATAACGTTAACCTGAAGGTTGAGAAGAGCGAAATATTCGGTTTCCTTGGACCAAATGGTGCAGGTAAAACTACAACGGTCAAAATTTTAACAACACTGATTAAACCAACATCCGGAAAAGCATGGATAAATGGAATGGATGTTTTGAAGGAAAGGGATAGGGTAAGAAAGATCGTTGGACTGGTCCCACAGGATCTTGCCGTTGATGATGATCTTAAGGGCATTGAAAACCTTGAACTCCAGGCAAGTTTCTTTGGTATACCAAAGGATGAGGCAAGGAGAAAGGCCAAAGAATTACTGGAACTTGTTGATCTTTACGATGCAAAGGACAGGCTTGTTTCAACCTATTCAGGTGGTATGAGGAAAAGGCTTGATTTAATCACAGGTCTTATTCATGATCCTGAGGTACTTTTCCTTGATGAACCAACCCTTGGTCTGGATGTTCAGACAAGGGCAAGGATGTGGGATTACATTGCAAACTTAAGGAAGGATCTCGGTATAACGATATTTTTAACAACACATTACCTTGATGAGGCGGATAATCTATGTGATAGAATTTCAATAATAGACCATGGAAAAATTGTTGTAACAGGAACACCGTCAGAACTGAAGGCAATGGTCGGTTTCGATATTATTGATCTAACAGTTCAGAATGTTGAGGCTGTAAGATCAATACTTCAGAATGAAACAATAGATTTTGAAATAATTGGTAACAACACTGTAAGGTTTAAAGTGAAGGAGAGTGAAACATTCATTCCTGAACTGTTCAGAAAGGTATACGAGAACAATGTTAAAATAATAAGGGTTAAGGTTGAAAAACCCAGTCTGGATTCAGTTTTCATTAAATTCACAGGTAAGGAAATGAGAGAAAATGAAAGTGAGGAGGATATTATGAGAACAATGAGATCCATAAGGAGGGCGAGATAATGGGAGCAAGAATTTCCCTTACGGTCAGGGAATTGAAAAAATGGGTAAGGAACCCTGTTCAATTTTTTGTCTTCCTTATTCAACCACTTTTCTGGATAATTCTCTTCGGTAGCGCATTCAACATAACGAATCTGATACCATCAAACATACCCGGATCATCACTTATTGTAAGCAATATGATGAACAGCCTTTTCATGGGCGCAAAGAACTACATTTCTTTCCTTACACCAGGTATGATGTCAGTGATGATCGTCTTTACATCAATGTTTTCAGGTATTTCCATAATATGGGATAGGAGGTTCGGATTCTTAACAAAGCTAATTGTTGCACCAATACCAAGGGATTCAATAATAATATCAAAGGTATTTTCAAGCATAGTAAAATCTCTGGTTCAGGCATCAGTTTTATTAATAATAGCCCTTCTCATCCCTGGTGGTCTTTCTGTTGGTTCAGGCTTCAATGTTTACGATTTACTGGGTGTTTATTCTGCCCTTTTCCTGCTTTCCTTTGGATTTTCAAGCCTTTTTTCACTTATAGTTGTTAGAATAAG
Organism: Thermoplasmatota archaeon; assembly: GCA_031961525.1. Classification (GTDB taxonomy): domain Archaea; phylum Thermoplasmatota; class Thermoplasmata; order Thermoplasmatales; family ARK-15; genus JAVRLH01. The sequence goes on from JAVRLI010000046.1 coordinate 1,684, forward strand.
GGATATGCAGACACTTATGGCAATAACAAATCTACTGAATTTACCATTGACTTTTGCAAGCACCGCACTTTTCCCATCATCCATCATGCCTGACTGGTTAAAAACAATTGCAGAATACAATCCACTGAGCTGGGGTACTGATATTGTTAGAACACTAATACTCAGGGGATCCTTAACAGCTTCAGAATTGAGTTCAATAACAAACGATTTTATTTATCTTACAGTGTTCTCGGTGATTATGTTCATACTTGTATTTTTCGTATCAAAATATAGTTTTGAGGAATAAATTTTTTTATTTTTTCTCCTCTTCAGAACCTTTTTCTGGAGAGGATAGAGAAACGTATGATGGGAATTTTTTCATTATTATTATGTCACCAACAGCCCTTACCCATCTGTATGGAACAAGAACAGGAACACCATCCTCAACAATTAATGGATTTGTTTTTGAAATATACAATCCATATGTTAACTGTTGATCAACATCAATTGATATATCCTCAACAGTTCCCAGTAAATATCCCTTATCGGTGTAAACTTCAAGACCAATTAGTTCTGTTGCCTCAGTAAGCATAATACATCACCGTAATGTAATCCTCATCATCCTATTTAAACTTTTCATTATAAGTTTAATACTAAAAATTTTAATATTGAAAAATCTTCCAGAATGCTATGGAATATAAATGGACAGTGCTTACAAATACAATGTTCGGAGCAATAATGGCATCATTGAATATGAACATACTTATGATTTCATTACCAACAATATTTAGAGGTCTGGGCATTGATCCTTTTTCCCCTGGGGAATTCACTGTACTTCTCTGGGTTTTAATGGGATACAGCATAGTTCTTGCAACAATTCTTGTCACTTTTGGAAGGATATCGGATATCTATGGAAGAACAAGAATGTATACGATTGGTTACATAATTTTCACTATTGCATCAGTTCTTCTCTCTATAATACCTGACAATTCGGGTAATACAGGTGCTTATTTACTCATAGGTTTAAGGATAGTTCAGGCAGTTGGTGGGGGATTCCTTATGGTAAACAGTGCTGCCCTTCTTACGGATGCATTCCCATACAATGAAAGGGGAAAGGCGCTCGGATTGAACCAGATCTCATTTATTATTGGTTCACTTTTCGGTCTTATTGCGGGAGGTTTGCTTGCTGGTTATAACTGGCATCTTGTTTTCGTTGTTAATGTTCCTTTCGCAATTCTCGGAACATTATGGTCCATATTCAAATTGAAGGAAACAAGAAAAAGAATGGAGGTGCCGCTTGACATCTATGGTAATGTAACACTTGCTGTTTCATTAATTCTCATCTCTTTGGGATTCACCTATGTTCTTGTACCATATGGGAATTCACAGATGGGGTGGGGGAACCCATGGGTGATTGCAAGTTTTATTCTCGGAATATTATTCATGATAATTTTTGTTTATGTTGAAAAGAAGGTAAATTATCCTCTTTTCAAATTATCTTTATTTAAAAATAGACCTTTTGCATTCGGAAACATCAGCCTTTTCCTTTCATCCTTAGGAAGAGGGGCTGTTATGTTTCTTGTAATGATCTGGTTGCAGGGTGTTTATCTACCACTCCAGGGTTATTCCTACAGCGAAACACCATTCTGGGCAGGCATTTACCTCTCACCCATGATGCTCGGTACCGTTCTCCTTGGCCCAATAAGCGGAATTCTTACTGATAAATATGGAGCAAGGACATTATCAACCCTTGGCATGATAATAATGGGTGTTTCCCTTTTCCTCCTTACACTTTTACCATACAATTTCAATCTTCTTGAATTTGAATTAATAATGTTCATGAATGGTGTTGGAGGTGGACTTTTTGCCTCCCCGAACACAACGGCAATAATGAACGCTTTACCACCTGATGATAGAGGAACTGGAAACGGTATGAGAATGACATTGAACAACATAGGTTCAACAATAAGTATGGCCATATTCTTTTCAATCGCAATAACAATTTTCTCAGAATATTTACCATCATCAATATATAATAATGCAGTAAGCATGGGAATACCTTCATCCCTGGCACATGCCTTATCTAATGCAATACCACCATCCGGTGCACTTTTCGGAGCATTCCTGGGTGTGGATCCCATATCTGCATTGCCCCAATCCTTGATTAACACATTACCGGCAAGTATTGTTAAGGCGCTTGAAGATCCAACATTTTTACCAAATGCAATAGGACCATCATTTATGATAGGACTGCAGTATGCATTATACATAGCAGGTGCATTATCATTTGTTGGAGCAATATTCTCAGCCCTTATAGGGAAGAGATATGTGCATGAGGAGCATGCTGAAAATTTAAGGATTGAAACACCTAAAATAAGGGGTGCTGAAAAATGAAGGTTAGAAGTGATTTAATTGAAAAAATTGCTGAAATAAGAAAATTAACAGGCACAATATACAAAAGGGTGGAGATAGAAAGTGGTGATATTTCATTTTCAAGCATAATAGTATTACTCAAAATTTTTAAAGAAAAGAAGGATGTAACCATGAGCACAATTTCAGAATTAACAGGTTTTTCAAATGCACTAATCACATTTTCCATAGATGAACTTGAAAAGAAAGGTATTGTTGAAAGAATAAGGGGATTGGATAGGAGGAATGTTTTTGTCAGAATAACTCCCAAGGGAATAGATTTTGCAAATGAATTATCGGAAAAAATACAGGAAACATTCTCAAAAATATTCGGAAACATGAGCGAAGAGGACTACAGGGATCTTTTGAATTCTCTTGAAAAAAGTATAAGCATAATTAAAAAATATCTATAAATAAAAAATAAATTTTGAGTTTTTTAATAAATTTGGTAGTATTTAATTTCCATTCCAATTTCAAAAAATAAACTGAGTAAATGTTCTCTTTACTTAGATCCTGGTTAAAAATCTTTGTTCCTGGGAAATTTTTCATAGAACTAACTGTGTGTCTTCTCTAATGTATACAAAACAAAGAAAATAAAAATTGAAGATATCTTCTAGCCTTTTCCCCGTCTTTCCAGATATTTATTTCATTATTTATGGTTTATTCTTTTCTCTTCAGATTCTCCGCATGTCTAATTTGATCTGCCCATAATATACAGAATTTAATTCAAATTTTAATTTTATAATTTATTTTTGATACAAAATAATAATCTCTTTTTTCATCTTTTAACTCTAACAATCATAAATACATATTCACTTGATCATTTTATGTGATAATTTTGCTATTTCTGTGGTAAGGCTTTCCGCTCAAAAAGGATGGACCATTACCTCACTTTTAAGTTTTAAAAATTAGGATTAAAATCTGCTCTTGATCAATTCTCTTATCTCCGGAAGTGAAAAAATGCAAAAGCATTTTGATAAAGTAAACTATAAAAAAATCAACGAAAAAACAGGGAAATAATAAAAATAAATGAGAAAATAAATGAAAAAAGAAAACTTCTATTTTTGAACTTTAATTGCGTGGGGTCTGTAAAATATAGAGACCATAAGGAAATAAATACCAAGTATTATTATTCCAGGACTTAATATATATAACAGTACATTTTTCGTAACATAAAAACCAGCTATATATCCGCAAACTAAAGAAATAATAGAAACTGCAAACAAAGTTTTTCTATGTTTTACAGTATCATCCCATAATCCTAATTTTTCACTTTTATATAAGATAATTGTAAAATAAATACCAAAGGCTAATGTTATAGCGCCAACAATAGCGCCAACTAACATCAAAACATTGAAATATGTCATTCAACTACACCTTCGCAACATTTACATATGTTAAATATACTCAATACTTTTTTCATTCCATTACTCATTATCTCACCCTTAACCTTAAAGAACAATAAGTTTAATAAAAAAACAATATATAAACATTACTGTATGAGCAGACATACGGAGAGGCTGTCTCTTTTAACACCAAAACCTGTAGGTACTTTTTAAAAAAACAAGGTGGGTAGGGATGAAATGGTTGTGATAGCCAAAACAACCTATACCACAAATATTTGCATATAAATGCGGAGAGTATGTCAGATTAGGGAAGTACTGTATACGAACATTTTCAGGGATTTATGAACATGAGCGGCGCCTAAATTTTTATTATCTTTTTTATATTTTTTGAAATGAATGCCCTCATAAGCGAAGGATACAATGGATAGAACTCAACAATATCCCCGACCCTATAATCAATCTTGGAATCTGTAATATCAACAACAGTATGATCACTGCTTCCACCAAGGATCCTTATATCTTTATCAATTGGAATGATTGTTTGAAAATCTATTTCCTCTTTACCTATTGCAAGTATTGCCCTTTTCCTTAAACCAAGATCCTCAAATTCAGGAATATTTCCAAATGCATCCCTTCCAATTTTTCCATATGGCCTTGATGGTTTTTCCTTAATTTCAATAATTTCAGCCTTTATTTTAAATGCATCATTTCTCAAATATGGAATGATCCTGTTGTTTGTTGTATCCCTTCCAAGAAATATTGCCTCCCCAATCCTCAATTGATTTATATCCCTTATTTCATTGTTTTCAAATAGATAAAGTGTATCCGTTGCACCCCCGGATATTATTTCAATGCTTATACCATTATCCTCAAGTTCATCTTTAATTTCTAAAAGTTTTTCCATTTTCTCCTTTGTTGGAATAACACCACCCAAACATCCAAGGTTTGTTCCAATACCAATAATTTCAATATTATCCATTTTTAATACTTCCTTTGAAAATTCAACAACATTCTCTGGCATTATACCTTCCCTGAGATCACCCATTTCAACCATTAAAAGAACATGAAATTTTTTCCCCTGCCTTTTTGCCTCCTTTGATAACAATTTTGCAACATCAATTTCAGTTAAGACTGCACAATCAGAATATTTTACCGTTTTTACAATTTCAGAAATCTGCGGTGATCTGATCTGCATTATTTTTTTATCAATACCACCCTTCCTTAACCTTATTATGTTATCTATCCTTGATTCGCCAAACCATTCTATTCCTTCCTCAACTCCAATCCTTGCTATCCTGGGATCTCCCTGGGTAACCTTTGTAACGAACAGAAGGTCAGCATTCTTTGACCTTAATAGATCCCTTACTTTTCTAATATTGTACCTTATTTTTTCAACGTCTATTTCCAGTTCAGGATACATTAGTTTAAGTTTATGATAATTCCTTTAAAGATTTTTCTATTATTTCAAGGGCTGTGTTCACCTCATCCACACCAATGATTAAGGGTGGCCTGAACCTTATTCCCTTCTCTCCTGTTTTAAGCATCAAAAGACCATTCCTGTAGAGAATGTTGAACATATCATCCCTTGTTTTTGTGTCCTTAAGATCGAATGCATCCATGAGACCTCTTCCCCTAACATTGCTAATCTTTCCTGTGCTTTCCTCAATTTCACCAAGACCCTTCAGGAATATTTCACCCATCTTTGCAGCATTATCAACAAGCCTTTCCTCATGTATGATTTCAAGGTACTTTGTTGCCCTTACCATATCAACAAGGTTTCCGCCCCAGGTTGAATTTATTCTGCTTGATACCTTGAAAACATTATCCTCTATCTCATCAACCCTGGGTCCAACCATTATACCGCATACCTGCATTTTTTTACCGAATGCAATTATATCGGGCTTTACATCAAAAT
>JAVRLI010000047.1:0-7210 GCA_031961525.1 Thermoplasmatota archaeon
TTCTGTTATACAGGTCTATGAGGATACGAGCGGTGTCAGACCGGGTGAAAAGGTTGTTAATACGGGCAATCCTCTTTCTGTTGAACTTGGTCCAGGTCTTTTGAGGAACATATACGATGGTATACAGAGACCACTTCCAGTTTTGAAGGAAAAATCCGGTAATTTCATTAAAAGGGGAATTACTGCAAATGCACTTGATGAAAAAAAGGTATGGGACTTTGTTGCAACTGCAAAAATAGGAGATGATGTATCTTCCGGTTCCATAGTTGGATATGTGCAGGAATCACAGACCGTAAAAACAAAAATTATGGTCCCATTCGGTGTAAAGGGTAAAATAAAGAGTATAGGTGATGGGAAGTTTACAATAAGGGATAATGTGTTTTCAGTTGAAACCAATTCAAAGGTTATTGATTTTGGTTTAACTCAAAGATCAAATGTGAGATTTCCAAGACCCATAAAGGAAAAATTACCACCAAAATTACCCCTTATAACCGGGCAGAGGGTTATAGATACATTCTTCACATTATCAAAGGGTGGTACAGCATGCGTAATAGGACCATTTGGAAGCGGAAAGACAGTAATACAGCACCAGCTTTCAAAATGGTCAGATACCGATATTGTTATCTATGTTGGTTGTGGTGAAAGAGGAAATGAGATGACCGAAGTTCTTGTAACATTCCCTGAATTGATAGATCCAAGGACAAAGGGTCCTCTTATGGACAGGACTGTTCTTATTGCAAACACAAGCAACATGCCTGTAGCGGCAAGGGAGGCAAGTGTTTACACGGGTGTTACAATAGCTGAATTCTACAGGGATATGGGTTATGATGTTTCCCTGATGGCTGACAGTACATCAAGATGGGCTGAGGCAATGAGGGAAATATCGGGGAGACTTGAAGAAATGCCGGGTGAGGAAGGTTATCCTGCATACCTGAGCAGAAGGCTTGCAGAATTCTATGAAAGGGCCGGAAGGGTGATAAACCTTAACGGTACACAGGGATCCGTAACCATAGTTGGTGCAGTATCACCTCCCGGTGGAGATATATCCGAACCCGTTTCCCAGGGTACTTTAAGATTAACCAAGGTTTTCTGGGCACTTGATGCCTCACTTGCAAACAGGAGACATTTCCCATCAGTCAACTGGTTAACTAGTTATTCACAATACCATTCAATGGTATATGATTGGTTTGCGAAAAATGTTAGCCCTGAATGGAATGAACTCAGAGACAGGGCAATGGCTTTACTTCAGCAGGAAGAGGAGTTGCAGGAGATAGTTCAGCTTGTTGGTCCTGATGCCCTCCCCGATAAGGAAAGGATCATACTTGATACGGCAAAAATGATCAGGGAGGACTATTTACAGCAGAGTGCATTTGATGAAGTTGATACATATTGCTCATTGAACAAACAATACTTTATGTTAAAAACAATAATGCTTTACCATGAACTTGCCATGAAGGCAATTTCCTCTGGTGTGCAATTAAAGACAATATTTACAATGAAGGTAAGGGATCAGATTTCAAGGATGAAGGAAATAAGGGAGGAGAATTTATCATCCTTCCAGGATCTTATGCAAAGTATTAGGGAAGAGTTTGAAAAATTGCAGGGATGATGTAAAATGTTGGAATATAGAACTGTTTCACAGATTGCCGGACCTTTACTTTTTGTGGAAAATGTTGAAAATGCAGGATACGGTGAAATTGTTGAAATAACATTGCCAAATGGTGAAAAGAAAAGCGGTCAGGTTCTTGATACAAGAAAGGGAATGGCAATAGTTCAGGTATTCGGTCCAACAAGCGGTCTTGATACAAGGGGGACATCGGTAAAATTTCTTGGTGATATTGTTAGATTACCCGTGAGCGATGATATGCTCGGAAGGGTTTTCGATGGTCTTGGCAATCCAAGAGATGGGGGATCATCATTGCTTTCAAAGGAAAAGGTTGAGATTGTTGGTTATGCAATAAATCCATATGCAAGGGATGAACCTTCCGAGTTTATACAGACAGGAATATCGGCCATTGATGGAATGAACACACTTGTAAGGGGTCAAAAATTACCCATATTCTCAGGTTCAGGTATGCCACACAATGAAATTGCAGCACAGATTGCAAGACAGGCAAAGGTTCTTGGAAGGGAGGAAAGCTTTGCTGTTGTTTTTGTTGCCATGGGAATAACAAGTGAGGAGGCACATTTTTTCATTGAAAGTTTCAGAAATACAGGTGCATTTGAAAGATCTGTCATGTTCTTAAACCTTGCTTCCGATCCAAGTATGGAAAGGATAATTACACCAAGGATGGCCCTTACAGCTGCCGAATACTTTGCCTTTGAAAGGGATATGCATGTACTTGTTATTTTAACAGATATGACAAACTATTGTGAAGCTCTCAGAGAAATTTCTGCAGCAAGAGAGGAAGTACCTGGAAGAAGGGGATATCCAGGATACATGTACACGGATCTTGCCACAATATATGAAAGGGCAGGTAGGATAAAGGGAAAGAAGGGATCGATAACACAGTTCCCAATACTCAGTATGCCCGGTGATGATATTACACATCCAATTCCTGATTTGACAGGTTATATAACTGAAGGACAGATAGTTCTTTCAAGGGATCTTTTCCATAAAAATATTTATCCTCCAATAGATGTTCTAATGAGCCTTTCCAGGTTAATGAACCAGGGTATAGGCATGGGAAAAACAAGGGAGGATCACAGGGGTTTGGCGGATCAGCTATATTCATCCTATGCCAGGGGCAGGGATTTGAGGAGTTTAAGCGCCATAGTGGGTGAAGGTGCTTTAACACAGGAGGACAAGCAATTCCTCCATTTTGCTGATGAGTTTGAGAAAAGGTTTGTTGGTCAGGGAAAGAATGAGGACAGGGGGATTGAGGAAACCCTTGACCTAGGATGGGAATTACTTGCATCAATACCTGAAAGTGAACTTAAGAGGGTAAAGAGGGAATATATAGAAAAATATGGAAGGAGGTTCAGGAAGGAAGATGCCTCTTCAGAACGTTAAACCTACAAGGATGGAGTTGCTGAAACTGAAAAAGAGAATTGTACTTGCAAGGAGAGGTCTTGAGCTCTTGAAATTGAAAAGGGCAGCACTTGTCATGGAATTCTTCAAATTATTGCAGAAATCAAAGCACCTCAGATCAGACCTTGAAAAAATTGCAAGAAAAGGTTATGAGGATGTGAAGATTGGAGAAATATACCATGGAACGATAGGTATAGAGGCTGCATCCCTCATGGTCAAAAAAATGAGAGGTGTGTCAATAAAAACAAAAAATGTAATGGGTATAAGGATCCCTGAACTTGGTGGAAAAGGAATTGATGAAAACATAATCAATGTTCAGTACAGGTTGATAGGCTTTTCTGCAAAAATTGATCAGATAGTAAGGGACTTTGAAAAGTTCCATGAGGTTGTTCTTGAAATAGCTGAAACTGAAAATTCCATCAGAAAACTTTTAATGGAAATTGAAAAAACAAACAGAAGATCCAATGCAATAGAAAACGTTCTCATTCCTAACCTTGAGAAACAGGCAAGTTACATAAAAATGAAATTTGATGAAATGGAAAGGGATACGTTTGTTACATTGAAAAAAATAAAAAAGAATCTGGAGAGGAAGGAGAATGTGGAAGCTGTGGTTGATTAAAAATCTCTGGAAAATAAATCTTTTAATAGGATCGTTTGGAATAGCATTTGCAATAATTTATGGGGTGTTATCATGACTGATATTAATGAGGAACTTAAAAAGATCAAGGAGGCTGAAATTGAGGCATCAAGGATGGTTGAGAATGCAAATATTGAATATGCAAGAAAGATAGATGAGGCAAAGAAACAGGCAGCGGAGATAATAAAAAAAGCACAGGATGAAATAGAGAAAATTAGGGAAGAAATGGTTAAAAAGTTTAGTGAGGAGATTGAGAGGGAGGAGAATAAGATAGTGGATGAATGGAACAAGAGAATAGAAAGTTTGAAAAAAATAAACATTGATGATAATTTTATAAAGGAAATTGTAAAGCAAATAATGGGAGGGAAATAGGTGGTCCTGAAGCCTGTAAAAATGGTAAAAATAATGGTAATTTCAACATCCGATAAAAAGAGAGAGATTATTGATCATATTCATGAGATGGGTATATTTCATATAGAGAGCATAGAACAGGAAAAGGTTGAAGAGCTTGTTCAGGATTCACCACCCGAAGAGTTTAGAAAATTAACCGATTTACTGGTAAGATTCAGAGGATTGCAGAAATTTTTGATTCCCCAGAAAATAAATGAAAAATTTTCCTTTAAAAATCAGGATGATCTTTTTAATAGAATAAAAGAAATAAACATTGATGACGAAATAGCAACAATCAGAGCAAACCTTGACAGCATAAAATTAAGAAGGAAGCAGATAGAGGATAATCTTGAAACACTTCAAATGTTAAAAAATATAGGTATTGATCTTAAAAATCTGAATGCTTCACATCTTTTCTATTTCCTTGGAAGGATTGATAAGGAATCTGGAGATAAATTGCTGAAGGATCTTTCAAATTTTAAAAATATAGTTTTGGCATATAAATCCGGTGCTTACTTTGAATTTTTTGTTTCAGGGCCAAGGGATATTGAAAATAACGTTCTTGAAACATTGAATAAATACAAGGTGAAGATATATTTGATACCATCTCTGGATCAGACAACAGATGATGCAGTTAAAATTCTGAAGAATGAGGAAAGCATTCTTAACCTTAAGGAAAGAGAATTAATGGAAAGATTGAAGGATTTGTCAAAGAAATACTATGGAATTGTGTCCGCGATAACCGAAGAACTTGAGATAGAAGCGAAAAAGTATGAAGCTTATTCGTTTTTAGGCAGAACTAAGGAGGTTTTTGGTCTGACAGCCTGGATACCTGAAAGGGATATTGAAAGGGTGGAAAATGATTTAAGGAAAATTACTGAAAATAAAATTATATTCAGAAGGATTGAAACAGATGAGGAACCGCCAACGTTGCTGGAGAATCCAAAGAAATTGAAATTCTTTGAATTTTTTGTAAAATTTTATTCACTTCCAAAATCGCTTGAGATCGATCCCACTGTAATATTTGGAATTGTTTTTCCAATATTCTTCGGTCTAATGCTTGGTGATGTTGGTTATGCGATTGTAATACTGATTTTCGCCCTATACCTTAAAAGAAGAATTGAAAAGCCTCCTAAAAAATCTTTGATGCCAAAATCCATTCTTAATTTTGCAAGGAGTTTAATGTCAAGGTATAGCTGGCTCCAGCTTTCAAGGGCACTTATATTCGGTTCAATATTTGGCATAATATTTGGATTTCTTTTCAATGTATTTTTTGGTTTGCCATTCTTACCATTCACAATTTTTGATCCTGTAAAAAGTGTTTCAAAACTTCTTTTTATAACAGCATTGATAGGTGTGATATACATATCCTATGGCCTTATACTTGGTGCCATAAACCATTACAATTTCTATAAATACTTCAGGGGCGAGGAAAAGGAAAAGCATCACAGGGAAATGCTCGGAAGGATTGGCTGGCTGTTCGTTGCCTGGGGTTTCACAATAATTGGTTTGCTCCTCTTAAAGCATATGAGCATTGTTGCAATCTCATTATATCCGATTCTTGGCTGGGTATTTCTCTTTGCTGGCATAGCCCTCCTGCTTTATGGTGAAGGGTATTATTCAACAATGGAAATTGCATCAATCGTAAGCCATATACTTTCATTCACAAGGATACTTGGTGTTCTGCTCGCTTCTGTCATATTAGCATATGTTCTGGACGAAATATTCCTTAAGAGTTTACATTATGGAGTAATATCCCATATTGCAATAGCGTTCTTTGTTCTTATATTCGGACATATAACCAACATAACCATAGGAATATTCGAACCGGGGATACAGGGGGCAAGGTTGCATTATGTTGAATTTTTCTCCAAATTCTTCAATGGAAACGGTAGACCATTTTCACCATTCGCATCGAACAGGAAATTTACATACAAGGAGATTAAATGACTATTCCAAGAACGGAATGAACGAAATTCCCAATCATGTATGTGATTGCTGATGCTGATAAAGTAAGAATAACTGTTCTTGTTACACTCTTTCCTATGCTTGTTCCGGATATTATTGCCACTATTGTATTGGTTATAGCCTGAGCCAAAACAACAAGTATTATAGAAATAATCAATGCGAATGTACCACTGAGGAAAAAGAATGGAAGAATTGGAAACATGGCACCTATTATGTAAAAAAGACCTGTTTCAAATGCTGATCTCAAAGGATTCCTGAACTCTTCCTCCTCAATGTTTTCACTTTTTTTCTGAAGTATGTTCTTTTTCCTTTCAAGATTTACTTTTGCATCACTGTAATCCTTCTGTGCTTTCACAGCTAAATATGCACCAATTGCCATTGATAGGGATCCTGAAATGCCAACAACAAGACCACCTATTGCAACAAATATTGGTGTTAATATAACAGGTTCCAGACCCGCAATAGCCCCTAGAACCTCAACGAGACCATCGCTCATACCGTATATGGAATCCCTTATCCTCTCCATCCTTTCCTGGAACCTTGAGTTTTCCCTTTCAAAAAAGTCCTCATGGTCAATTTCATCAAGTATTATTTTTCTCAGCATATTTTTTTCGTTTTCATCAACAACAGATTTTTCAAGAAAATCAAAGTACGCGTTTATTGCCTTTGTTTCTCCCCTTTCAAGTATCTTTAGTGTTAATGATAGACCAAGAATGAATCTTAAAAATAAAAGGATGTTGATGTAAAGCATATTTACTTTATATTTACTATAATCTATACTATGCTTTTTAAGAAGTGATGCCCAGAATTCAGAATGGTATTTTTCAATCTCTGATAACTTTTTTAAATTTTCCTTTAAACCTTCATCCCTTTCAATATCTGATAATTTAGTGTAGAAAACAGTATCCCTAATTTCGCCTTTATAAAAATCAAGCATCATTCTTTCAATATCATTCATGATTTTTATCCTCCATCAATTCCAGATAAGTTTTATTTTCAAATTCCCTGATTCCAATTTTTTCAGCCAGATCCAAAACCTTTTTTTCATATATTTCTTTTTCTCCTATACCCTCAATTTCTATGAAATTGCCTAAGGATTCCACATTGTCAACGCAGATTTCAAGATCACAATATTTGTAAATTTTCCTAACTTTTTTTATTTTCATATGGAGTTTGAAGGACAA
>JAVRLI010000048.1:0-7014 GCA_031961525.1 Thermoplasmatota archaeon
ATGGATAATGGTTTGATTCTTGAGGGAAAGGTAAGGAGAGGGCTAAAGGTTGCGGGAAAATATTATGACTGGTACATATTTGGAATATTGAGGGAGGAATATTTTGAGAAAAGGGGTGAAATAATAAATAAAATTTTGGGTGAATATGCTAAAGATTATCTTGAAAAATTAAAACTTTTCACTCCATGAAAATTCTGTTAAATTTTTGATAAAAATTTTAACAGAATTAAAGAAAAAACATGAATATTTTTTTATAATGAAAGAATGATTACAAACCATGGAAAGGGAAGAGGTATCAAAAATAATAAAAAAAGAAAACATTAAATTTCTGCAGATGCAGTTCATGGATATTCTCGGAAATGTGAAAACTGTCATTATGCCCAGTGATAAGTTTGACAAGGCAATGGATGATGGTGTATTGTTTGATGGATCAAGCATTGTTGGATATGCAACAATTGAAGAATCGGACATGAGGGGTATACCAGATCTGAACACATTCCAGATTCTACCATGGTATGATGGTAACGCAAAAACAGCAAGGATAATATGCGATATACATACATCAAACGGTGAACAGTTCGCAGGTGATCCCAGATTTGTCCTTAAAAGAATGATAAGGAAAGCGAATGAAATGGGTTATGGCTATTTCACGGGACCTGAGTTTGAATTCTTTTTGTTCAAGTTGAATGAGAATGGTGAACCTGTTCCTGTGCCGAACGACAGGGGAGGATACTTCGATTACACACCCATTGATCAGGCAGAGGAAATAAAAAAAGAGATTGTTATGTACCTGGATATGATGGGTTATGATCCTGAGGCATTCCATCATGAGGTTTCCCCAGGACAGCATGAGATAGATTTAAGGTATGCTGATGCTCTCACAATGGCTGATAGAATCATGACCCTTAAGTCATTGATAAAAAGCATCGCAAGGAAACATGGTCTTTTTGCAAGCTTTATGCCAAAGCCAATCTATGGTGTTAACGGTTCAGGTATGCATGTGCATCAGAGTTTAATGTCAACTGATCAGAAAAAAAATTTCTTCTACGATGAAAACGCAAAATATCAGCTAAGTGAGACAGCTCTTTATTTCATAGGTGGTCTTATGAAATATGCTAAGGAAACTGCAGCAATTCTAAATTCATCCATTAACTCTTACAAAAGGCTTGTACCTGGTTACGAGGCACCTGTTTACATATCCTGGGCAAACAAGAACAGGAGTGCAATGATAAGAATACCGCAGGGGAGGGGATTGAAAACTAGGCTTGAACTGAGGAACCCGGATCCTGCTGGAAATCCATACCTTCAGTTCTCAGTTATGCTTGCTGCAGGATTGATGGGCATAAAGAATAAAATTGAACCACCTGAACCCGTTGAAAAGGATATTTATCATCTAACACCATCTGAAAGGGAAAAGCTGGGTATTGAAAGTTTACCTGGATCGCTTGGTGAAGCCCTCGAATACTTCAGAAAAAGTGAATTGATGAGGGAAACACTTGGTGATCATATATTCAACCATTTCTACATAGTTAAAAGCAGAGAGGTTGAATACTTCAGGGCTGAGGTAACGGAATGGGAGATTAAGAAACTGTTACCGATACTATAAAAAAAATTTTAAACCATTTTTCCATATTTTTCTTTATGATACTTTCAGATTCATCAATAATTGAAATGATAAGGAATGGTAAATTGAAAATTGATAACTTCAATGAAAATAATCTAACACCAAACGGTTATGATGTTACTGTTGATGAATGTTACATACCTTCCCTTAATAAAAAATCTGAAAATATTCCTGTGTCAACATTCTTTATTATTTCAACAAAAGAATATTTCTATTTTCCTAATGATATAATAGGACAGATATGGATAAGAACAAGCTGGGCAAGAAAGGGTATAGTATTAAGTTCTGGCATAATAGATGCAGGCTTTGAAGGCAAATTAAACCTATTCGCACATACAACAAACATTGATGTAATAATAAGTAAGGGGGATAGAATTGCCCAGATAATTTTCATAAAACTTGACAGGGAGACTGAAAAACCTTATTCCATAAGGTCCGGTCATTACCATAAACAGGATGGAATATGGTTGAATGAAAAAGTTAAATAATAAAAATTCATTTTGGAGAGCAATGAGGATATTTGTTTTCCTTGCAGCATTCTTGGTTATGATGATGTTAATACCGGGCGTTCATGCACAAAACGAAGTAACATATCCAACAATAACAATCCATATGGTTGATGGTAAGGATTTTCAAATAACTGACAAAATATGGAAAGAGCTAATATATCCAATTTTGTATTCGAGAACAATAACAACATACAACTGGAGCACGGATCCGAACCATACATACATATTTTTTGATTACAGCCTTAAGGGATTGAATGCCTTTGGGGTGCAGTTTATATTTGCACTTGAAAAATACAACAATGTAACGTTTGCAACGGTCACCGATGCTCTCCTCTACGTAAAAAATTTACCATCATTAATACCGGGATACACATTTGGGCAGCTTCTCAACATGGGTGTTCTTCCAGGATTTTCTAATATAAACTTAAAGCACACACAGGAAACACCATTCTATCTTTCCGGTCCATTCATATTCATACTTGTGATGATAGCAAGTGTCTTTATTCTTTACTATGTTTTCAATAAAAAATGAAAAAAATACATTTATTTGTTTTATACCTTTCACAGGATGATCCTAAAAAATGTACTGCAAAGAAAATGGAAAGGTTCGGTCTCGTTAAATTATCAACAAATACATATCCAAAGAAAAGCATAATACTTGATCCAAATTCAGACAAAATACTTGGTTATGAGGATCTTGAAATTGCCCTTCTTTATGGTATAACAGCCGTAGATGGAACCTGGGAAAAGGTTGATAAAATTTTTACCAGCGTTAAAGGTGAATCCAGAAGGCTCCCATTCCTTGTTCCAGGTAATCCAACAAACTTCGGTCATCCAGGAAAGCTTTCAACCGCCGAAGCATTCACAGCTGCCCTGTTCATCCTTGGGTTTGAGGAACAGGCAATTGAAATCATGAACAAATTTTCCTGGGGGCATACCTTTCTTGAAATGAACATGGATCTTTTAAGGGCATATGAGAGAAAGGGGAGGAATGAAATAGAGAAAATTGAGAAAGAATTCATTAATTTTAAATAATAATAAAATAATAACCATACAGAATGGTGGAGAAGATCACTGTAAAGACAAAAATTCTCGTTTATCTTTCGGATTACTTGAATTTCAAGGACAGGTACATATATCCCAATGAAATAACACAGGAAGGCATTGCCAGGGCAATAGGTATAACTGTTACACATGTTCCAAGGGAACTTGATGATCTTCTCGAAAGGGGTCTTGTGATGGAAATTAAAGGTAGGGTGAAGGATAAGGAAAAAAGGGTGAATGTTTATTTTTTAACACCCTCAGGTATTATGGAAGTTGAAAGGATAAAGAATTCAATAGGATCAATTAAAATTGAATATAACAAAAGAAAGGTAAGGCTTTCCGATATGGTTGAAAAATATGGAAAAATGACATGGCTTCAGGCTATAGAGATTGCAAAAAACAACCATAAAAATAATGAAAGGAAAAATTACATTGAAGGGTTTTTGAAAATTGATCTTTTGGACAGAAAAAATGAAATAAAAAGTCTTAAAAAATGGTTGAAATCTGATGTAAAATATTTAGTAATAAGAGGGGAGAAGGGATCAGGCAAAACATCACTGATTTCAAAATTCATTTCCCTTATAAAAGACTGGAACGTAATAATGGTACAGATGGATAATGTTAAGGATCTTAAATCATTTAAGGATAGGGTTCAGAATGGTATGAATGAAAGGATTGATAAAATATTAAAAAGGAAGAATTTAATAATACTTGATAATTATTCTGATGATAAAAAAGAAATACTGGATTATTTGATTAAAAAAATTAGTAAAAAAAGTAAAATCATTGTTTCAACATCCTCAACATTCACGGATGATAACATTAAGGATAAGATTGAAACACTTTATATTGATACGATTAAAAAAGAATGAAAAACTACAAAGCTTTTATATATAATACCTGATAATCAGAGTCTATGAACACACTTGAAATAATTGATCTTTCAGTGGAAATTGAAGGAAAGGAAATTATAAGAAATGTAAATCTAACAATAAAGGAAGGAGAAATTCATGCGCTAATGGGCCCAAATGGATCAGGTAAGACAACACTGGCACATACTATAATGGGTAACAGAAACTACAGGGTAAAAAGTGGAAAAATATTGCTGAATGGTGAGGATATTACAAATCTGCCACCCGATGAAAGGGCAAAGAGAGGATTGTTTTTAACATTCCAGAATCCAGTTGAACTTTCAGGCGTGAAATTATTTTCATTCTTAAGAACGGCGCATAATGTTCACTATCCAGATGATAAAAGAACATTCCAGGAATTCATTTCATACATACAGTCAAGGGCAAGGATGCTTAACATGGACACATCCCTGCTCAGCAGGAACGTTAATGAGGGATTTTCAGGAGGAGAAAGAAAAAAGTCCGAAATTTTACAGCTTGCTGTTTTAAAACCAAAATTTGCCATAGTTGATGAAATAGATTCAGGTCTTGATGTTGATGCACTTGAGGCGGTTGCAAAAACAATTGAGGAGATAATTGAAAAAGAGTATAAAATCGGTATATTGCTAATAACACATTACCAGAGAATATTGAAGTATCTAAAGCCCCATTACGTTCATGTTATGATGGATGGAACCATAGTCATGTCTGATAATTATGATCTTGCCCTGAAGATTGAAGAGAGTGGTTATGAATGGATAAAGAACAGGAGCTGAAATTTAACGAAAATGAATATTCATTCGTTACAAGGGCAAAGTATCCCCATGTTTTTGAGAGTGGATTGAGTAAAGAGGTGGTGGAGGATATTTCAGAAATAAAAAAGGAACCTGAATGGATGAAGAGGTTCAGGTTGAGATCGCTGGAATTATTCAATTCAATGCCAATGCCAAACTGGGGACCAAAGATTGACATCGATTTTAATGACATCAGGTATTATGTTCTGCCTGATGAAATCAAGGCAAGGAGATGGGAGGATTTACCACAGGAAATAAGGGAAACGTATGAAAAGCTGGGCGTTCCTGAAATGGAAAGGAAATATTTAAGCGGAACAGTTGCACAGCTTGATTCTGAGGGTTTGTATGCAAATGTTAAGAAAATGTATGAGGAAAAGGGTGTTGTTTTCCTTGATACGGATACAGCATTGAAAAAGTACCCTGACATTTTCAAGGAATACTTCATGAAACTTGTTCCTCCTGGAGATAATAAGTTTGCAGCATTGCATGGGGCTGTATGGAGCGGGGGATCCTTTGTTTATGTCCCGGAGAATGTTCAACTTGATCTCCCCCTCATGACCTACTTCAGGATGAACTACCAGCAGGAGGGGCAGTTTGAACACACGTTGATAATAGCTGAGAAGGGCAGTTCTGTGAGTTACATTGAAGGCTGCACGGCACCTATTTATAACATTAGTTCACTTCATGCAGCTGCTGTGGAAATATACGTGAAGGAGAATGCAAAGGTAAAGTACACAACTGTTCAAAACTGGAGCAAGGATATTTATAATTTAAACACCAAAAGGGCAAGGGTTGAAAGGAATGGGAAAATAGAATGGGTAGGTGGATCGCTCGGATCAAAGGTCACAATGTTGTATCCCTCCAGTTACCTTGTTGGTGAATATGCAACAGCTTCCCATTTAAACATTGTTCTTGCATCAGGTGATACATGGAAGGATGGTGGTGCCAAGGTTCTGCATCTTGCACCAAACACAAGTTCAAAAATAATATCAAAGAGTATAAGCATGAACGGAGGTATATCTGTTTATAGAGGTCTCGTAAGAATACCAAAGGGTGCATACAATTCAAAATCGCATGTGCAATGTGATGCATTGATACTTGATGAAAAATCAAAGAATTTTACCTATCCTCATAATGAAGTTTATGAAGAAACGGCAAGCGTTGCCCATGAGGCATCCGTTGGTAAAATAGGTGAAGAACAGCTTTTCTACATAATGTCAAGGGGATTGAACGAAGATGAGGCAAGATCCATGATTGTTTTGGGATTCCTTGATGAGGTAATGAAGGAAATACCTCTTGAATTTTCACTTGAACTTAACAGACTCATTAAGTTACAGTTAAGCAAGATGGGTGGTACGGGATGAACGTTGAAAATTTGATAGAAAAATTCTCAAGGGAAAGGTACGAACCTGAATGGCTCAGGTACCTAAGAATAAAAAATTATAGGATCTATCTAAAATTAAAGGAAGAAAGAATAGCGGATTCACCCTTTGAAAAAAATTATACAGATTTTGATGAGAATACAATAATTGAGAATGGTTTTCAGAGAATTGGTGGATCCTTTATTGAGGAAAAGGATAGGTTCATCCTTGATCTGAGAAAGGATGAAGAAATTAGAATTAAAACTGAGAACCTTAAATACACATCAATAATGTCCATTGAAGATGCGATAATAAAGCACCCTCAGTATGTAAAAAGGGCACTTGAGGATCCCAAGGACGAACTTTCAGCCCTCTCAAACGCAATGTTCCAGATCGGTCTTTTTGTTTTCCTTCCAATGGACAGGAGGTGCGAAAAAACAATGAGATTTTTAACACTCTACCCAGATAAAACAGTTGTGAGAAAGGATGTTTTTGTTGTTGGTGATAATTCATCCATGCAGTTCGTTGAATATACTGAACCGCATAAAAATTTCAATGGAATGGAAAACACCTCTCTGATTCTTGGTAAAAATTCAAGGTTAAAACACTTAACAATGATAGATGGTAATGGATCAAGATTCGTGAACATAAAAAATACTGTAATGGACAATGGATCCATGGATGAATGGTACTATGCATCAAAGAAATTGAACATGGGATTGATAATAGCAAATTCTTTAATGAATGGTAAAGATTCCTCCCTTGTTTACAGGGGTGCAATAGTTGGTGAAA
>JAVRLI010000049.1:0-6833 GCA_031961525.1 Thermoplasmatota archaeon
TATTTCCCCAAGAAATCTTGATTTTTCCAGTATCTTTAGTTTGTTTATGCTTGGTGGTATTTCAAGTGTTTTAATGTTTACAAATGAGGCTATATAATTATCAATATCAATTTCCGTAATATCCTTAAGCTTAAGGTTATCAATATTCCTGAAACTTATTTTTTTGTTGATTTTTCTTATTTCTTCCCCAGAAAGTTCAAGTTTACTTATATCAGAAATAACGAATGTGTTTGACTCCTTAAGACCTTCAATGAACTGTTGCCCTGTTTCTACAACGGTGTTGGTTGTGGAAACAAATAATTTGTACGCTTCGTTTGTCACCTCACCTATTGTTTTGCCTGTTTCCCTTGCTATTTTTTTTATTTTTTCGTAAAGATCCTTTTTAACACCTTTAACGGATATTGTTTCATCTGTCATGATTACAGATAAGTAAAACTGGTTTATAAGTTTATCGGTAAACTGGTTTAGCTTTTATGGTGGTACGATCATCACAGGTTTTGGGCTTTTTGCCAGTATTTCTGAACTTATACTTCCAAGGATAAGTTTCTGTATGCCCTTTAACTTTCTTGTTCCTGTAACAATAAGATCCACATTGGATGTTATTGCATATCTAACAATTTCATCAGCAATGTTTGCCCTTTCCTGTATTAAATACTTGAAACTTTTATTCTTATGATTCTCAA
This sequence comes from Thermoplasmatota archaeon, assembly GCA_031961525.1. Lineage (GTDB taxonomy): Archaea > Thermoplasmatota > Thermoplasmata > Thermoplasmatales > ARK-15 > JAVRLH01. The sequence continues at coordinate 684 of JAVRLI010000049.1, forward strand.
AAATTGCATGAAATAGATCATCAAGTGATTTTAAGAGATCCTCTATGTTTTCAACAGTCCTGATTCCATCAAAGAAATTGAACTTCATTGGAACAGTTGTATCGTTCAGAACGAATAATCCTTCAACAAAATCATCCTCTTTCATCAACTTTTTAAGAAATTCAGCGCATGCAACAGCTCCAGATGAACCGTCAAAAGCTATTAAAAATCTCATGGTTAAGAATTAAATTTACGTATATTAAATCTTTTGATATTTTTGACCATAAAATAATAGAAAAATGGAATAATTTTACATCTATCTTCAGCCATAATGGAGACAGCAACAAGTTCTATCAGTTAAATTTGGGTTGTTGATTGATATCCAAAATACCTTACTATTTCAAGATCTAGACCAAGGTCAATTAACTTTCTGAAAAGTTCCATATAAAAGGGTAAAAGATTTTTGAAATTTATCAATTTATAAATTCTGTAATTTTCCAGCTGTGATCCTTCAAAGTATAAGACGGGCAAACCGCTTGCTATAAACCTTTTAACAAAATCCTGGAATGGAGGGACATACTTTTCTTGTGTATATGTCATTATTTCAAAAGGAAGAATTTTGTAATCTTTACCATCGAAGTATGGCCAGGAAATATAATATTCTTTATTCTCCTTTTCCGGAACAGGACCAACAAAATTTCCCTTAATTTCCATATAAAAGGAATTACTCAGATCAACACCATATCTTAAAAAGAAATCGGATAATGGCTTTACTTCTCCAATCTCTTCAATAGAGAAAATTCCAGGACCGATTAAATCATCGTATGCATTCTGCAGGCTGATAATACTTTTTGAAACTTCAAATGATGATGAACTTTTATAGTGTAAAATTGCATATAATTTCTTTTTATAGTATACCATTCCTGGATAAAACATTACATTTTCAATAAAAGGTAAAATGGCATATTCTCTTGTTCTTTCAAATAATTTTTGATCGGTGAAGTTCAAAGGCTTTAGTGTTATTTGTAATGTATTATCCTTTTCTTCATAAGAAATCTTATTTCTGTTGAGTTCAAATTTAATCAGTTCATAATCGGGATGTGATGATGGAACTGAGAATAGAAGTGTACCTAAAGGGGGTAAATACCTCAAGACCGTTCCATCTTTAATTATATTGTGTAAAAACTGTGCATTAAATGCACTTTCGTCCATGGAAAATATCAACTGCCTGTCAAACATTTTCATGTAAAGAAGATCTTTTTCAAATTCCTGATAAGAGTTCATCATTGATCAACAATCATAATTGATTACAATATATAAAAATTTTCTTTTAGAATAGTTTTAAAATTTATTTGAAAAAATTAAATATACTTTAATTATCATATGATTATGGAATGTTCAGATTATTACAAAGTTGCTGAAGCTTTCATATGTATGAGGGAATATGATCTTGCATATGTATTTTATAAAAAATATATTGATCTTTGTAACAAAGAAAATGCAGGTGCATGGCCTTGGAATAACATTACAGCACAAGAAAATGTTCAAGGAATCGAAGGAAGCTTATAAAAAAGCTCTTGAGCTACATTTAAAGGAGAATTCACCATCTGGATATTTATGGGGGCATGGTCGGCAATAAATATTAATAATTACAACCTTGCCTATGAACTCGTTAAAAAATCAAATCGAAATGGATCCAAATTATTCATACTCAAGGAAAACTCCTTACATCATTGCCAGAAAATTGAATTTTAATGGTTATGAAAAATACAGGGAAAGGTATGAAAGTATAATAAAAGAAAAACCTTACCAAAAAAGAGAATGCGAAGGTTTGAAAATGCTTCTTGATCTAAAAAATAAATGGGATGAAGAATTAAGGAAAATATTTGAAAATTTAATCACCAGGGAAAAATATCAGGACTGTGGAAAAATTTAATTTTTTGAATTAAAATCTACAATCATGGAATGCGATTGGGGAAACATTAAAATTGAAGTTATTGAAGGTGATATCACAGAAATTTCAGCGGATTGTATCGTTAATGCTGCAAATTCTTATTTAAAACATGGCGGTGGCGTTGCCTATGCAATAGTTAAGAAAGGTGGATATGAAATACAGAGGGAAAGTGATGAGTATGTTAAAACACATGGCCCTGTCAGGACAGGGGAAGTTGCTGTTACAGGACCTGGAAAATTAAAGTGCAAGTACATAATTCATGCCGTGGGGCCAAGATATGGTGAAGGGGATGATCTTTTATATAATGCAATAAAAAATTCACTTGAAAAGGCAGATGAATTAAATTCAAAAACAATAGCCTTACCGGCAATATCAACAGGAATTTTCGGTTATCCACTTGATATATGCGCAAAGATTATGGTGAAGACAATAAAGGATTTCAAAGGAAAAAGTTTGGAAAGGATAATAGTTGTTCTTTACGATAAAAATAGCTATGAAATTTTCTCAAAAATATTCTCTGAAAATTTTAGATGCAAGGGATTATAAACAACAAATTTTTTCAATCAAACATGGATGTTGAAATCATAACAATTGGAAATGAACTTTTAAGCGGTAGAACATTGAACACCAATTCATCATACATAGGAAAGATATTTACGGAAATGGGTTTTGTTGTGAGAAGGATCTGCACTGTTGGTGATAATGAAGAGGATATTGTGAATGCCATCAGGGAATCATTATCAAGGAAACCAGGAATTTTGATAATAACGGGTGGTCTTGGTCCCACATACGATGATATAACATCAAAATCGCTCTCAATAGCATTAAATAAAAAATATGTTCTGAAGAATGATGCATATGAAATGTTGAAGGAAAGGTACAGGAAATTCAATCTGGATCTAACACCTGAAAGAATAAAAATGGCATACATGCCTGAAAATGCAATTCCAATACCTAACCCGGAAGGAACAGCTCCTGGAATATACATACCTGGTGAAACTGAAATACTTTGCACACCTGGTGTTCCAAAGGAAATGTCAGCAATACTTGATCTTTTCATAAAAAATTTTATGAAAAAGAAAAGTGAGAAAGAACACCATGAAAGGAATATTATGGTCAGGGGAATAATTGAATCCACCCTGGCCCCTCATGTTAAAAAAATTGTTGATAAATACAATGTTTACATAAAAACTCATCCTGTAAGTTTTGATTTGAACAGACCTGTTCTTGATATTCAAATTGTTTCAGATAGTGAGGAAAAATTGAATGAATCATTATCTGAACTTAAAAAAGTAATAAAAGATCTTCACGGAATGATTGAAGAGTGAAAGTTTTAATAAAAAGAAAAACTATTGTTAATTCCATGGGAAACACAAAAGTAATAATAACATCCGGACCATCCTGTGATGAAGAAAAAATCATGGAGAGGATTTTCCGGGCGGGTATTTCATCCGTGAGGATAAACACAGCACATGCTGAAGAGGGTTACATTAAAAAAATTACAAAAATGGTCTATAGTCTTAACGAAAAGCTATCCATGCATGTTTCAGTAATGGTTGATCTTAAAGGACCTGAGCTCAGAACAAAAAATCTTGATGATATTGAAATTAAAGAGAGAAAGGAATATTCATTATCTGGAGAGAGCGGAATTGTTATAAATTATCCCCAGGCTTTAAAAAATCTTGAGAAGAATGATACAATCCTTATGAGTGATGGAAAAATAAAATTCAGGGTTATTGAAATCTTAGGTAATAAAATAAAAATTAAGGCATTAACGTCCGGTATTTTGAGGGCAAGGGCAAGGGTTAACATACCAGGTAAATACATAGAGATAGGATCACTAACTGAACGTGACATGGTTTTTCTTAAGGAAGGTATTGAAAATAATGTGGATTTTTTTGCTCTTTCATTTGTGCAGAAGAAAGAAAATGTTATTGATCTACAAAAAAGGATCATAGAGAATGGAGGTGATCAGGAAATAATCTCAAAGATTGAAACAAAAAGCGGTTTTTCAAACATTGAAGAAATCGTTAATGTTTCAGATTACATAATGGTTGCAAGGGGAGATCTCGGTGTTGAAATGTCCATTGAGGAGGTGGGAATAACACAGAAAAAAATAATTGAAGTCTCACATAAATATGGTGTGCCAACAATTGTAGCGACGGAAATGCTTGAATCCATGGTTGATTCTGAAACACCGACAAGGGCCGAGGTATCGGATGTCACAAACGCAATAATCGATAATGCTGATGCGCTCATGTTAACTTCAGAGACAGCAATAGGAAAATATCCTGTTGATGTTGTTTTATACATAAACAAAATTATAGATTATGTTGAGAAAAAGATTCAGAAATTTCCGGAGCCTGAAGAATTCCTTGGTAACAGGGTTGCTTTTTCCATAGCCAGGGCATCAAAGATTATTTCTGAAGAAATCAAAGCCAATGGAATAATAGCATTCACAAGGTCAGGGAATACAGCAAGAATGCTTTCAGCTGTTAGACCTTCCGTGCCAATATACCCTGTTGTAACAGAAAAAATTCTTGCAAGAAGGGTAAATTTGCTTCGCGGAACATATCCATTCGTATACAATGGCAAAAAAGATGATATATTTTACATTTTAAAAGATTTCCAGGAGAGCATGAAATTAAAAAAGGGAACAAGATATATCGTTACTTCCGGCTCACCATTTTTCCTCTTCGGTGGAACCAATGGTGCAATGGTAATAACTGTTGGAGAATTCCTTGGAAGGGGAACAGTTATTGGAAAGTCCATTGAAGGTAAAGCAACGTATGGTAAAAAAGGAAACATTCTTATATTAAAGAATAAAACTTTAGATTTTGATGAAAACTTTAAGGGTTATGATGCATTCATATTCCTTGATAAAGTATCGCATGATGTTTTAATAAAAATAAAAGATTTTGATAAAACAGCAGTTTACAACACAAAAATTTACAAGGATATAAAAGAGGGTGATGAAATACACATAGATTCACATACAGGTATAATTAACAGATGATTCCTTTAATATATGCGATATAGTTAAATATAAAAAGGCAATGTGGTTAAAGAGTATAAAAAGGTGAATGCGAAATGAAAATGCCCAACAAGGTAAAAAGGTATTGCCCCTACTGCAAAAGGCATACGATACATGAGGTTGAAAGGGTTAAGAAGAGAAAGGCAAGTGAATTGAAATGGGGTCAGAGGAGGTTCAGGAGAGCGACCGCCGGTTATGGAGGTTTCCCGAGACCAAAATTTGAGGGAAGGGAAAAGCCAACAAAGAGAATAAACATAAGGTACAGGTGCACTGTCTGTCATAGAGCCCATACAGTACCCATGTGGAGGGCAAAGAAATTCGAGCTTGTGGAGGTAGAGTAATATGGAAAAAGAACCTCCAAAATTCCAGAAACCAAAGAAGATTGATAAAAAGTTCGTGAAAATAAAATGCCCGGATTGCGGGAATGAGGAAATTACATATATTAGGGGATCAACTGAAATTCACTGCTCCGTTTGCGGTGCAACACTTGCAGTTCCAACAGGTGGAAAGCTTTTGATAAAGGGAGAGATAACGGGGACCTTTGAATGAAAAGGGAGTACCCTGAACCAGGAGATTTCGTTATAGGGACTGTTGAAAATGTTAAGGATTATGGTGCATTCGTTTCACTTGATGAATACCCTGGTAAGGTAGGATTCATACATGTTAGTGAAATTGCATCAGGATGGATCAAGTACATAAGGGATTATGTTAAGGAGGGGCAAAAGGTCGTATGCCAGGTAATAAACATTAACCCTGAAAAGGGGCATATTGATCTTTCCTTAAAAAGGGTGAATGAACACCAGAAGAGGGAAAAAATACAGGAATGGAAAAACAGGCAAAAGGCATTAAAGTTGCTTGAAATTGTTCAGAAAGAGTATGGTAAAAAGATCAATTTTGATGAAATTGAATCCTACTTTGAGGAAAAATATGGTACATTATACAATGCATTTGAAAGTGCATCAATGAGTCCTGATGATTTCAAGCATGATAACAAATTTGAATGGATTGAACACTTCATAAAGGTTGCAAAGGAGAATATAGTTCCTCCTGAGGTGAAAATATACGGTTATGTGGACATTTCACTTAACAGGAGAGATGCAATAGATTATATAAAAAAAGCATTAACGGAGATACATAATCCGGATAATGGTGTAACTGTTCAATACGTTGGTGCACCAAGGTA
>JAVRLI010000050.1:0-6796 GCA_031961525.1 Thermoplasmatota archaeon
ATTTCAACCGCATTGTTTAAAATATAAAAAATATCCTAATAAACATTTCGGCGATCCATCCCCGCTTTAAAAAGCGAGGCTTTTGATAGTGATAAGAATTTTGTGTAAGCAGGAAATACCTCCTGAAGAGACCCTATCAGGAGGCGAAATGAAATATGAATGAAAAGGATATAAATATTTCCAAAATCATCGAAGAAATTGTTGTAAAGACAGTTAAAGAAGCTTTAGAGAACTTGATGAACGCAGAAAGACAGGCCTTTATTGAAGAACATAATGGAACAAAGAATGGATATTATTACAGGGATCTGATGACAAAGTTTGGCTATATCAATGATCTGAAAGTACCGAGAGATAGAGAAGGAGAATTTAAAACACAGATTCTAGAACCATACAAGAGGACATTTGATATTGATGATCTCATAATAGCATTATATGCAAAAGGGACAAGTACAAGAAAGATAGCTGAGATACTGGAAGAGATGTTCAATCACAAATATTCACAGAGTACAATCAGCAGAATCACAGATATAACAAAAGAGGAAATAGATAAATGGCAAAGGAGAGAACTGAAGAAAAGATACTTTGCCATTTACATTGATGCATTATTCATTAATTTAAGGAGAGATACAGTGGAGAAAGAAGCTGTACATGTTGTCCTTGGAGTGGATGAAGAAGGGAGACAGGAAATACTTGGATTTTACATAAATCCAAGTGAATCGGCATCAAGCTGGGAATTTATTTTGAAGGACCTGTATGACAGAGGAATGAGAGAAGTACTATTATTCATAGCAGATGGATTATCTGGATTAAGTGAAAGGATCAAGAAGTACTTTCCACTGGCAGACTTTCACTCCTGTACAGTACATGCTATGAGGAATTTAATAACAAGGGTAAGAGCATCAGATAAAGAGGAAGTTGGAAAAGATCTAAGGAACATATTCAATGCAATGGACAGAAAACAGGCAGAATCTATGCTGGATGAATTTACAGTGAAATGGAAAGACAAATATCCAGGTGCAGTTACAAATCTAAACAGGAACAGGGATTATCTATTCACATATTATAACTATCCTGAAAGTATAAGGAAATCAATAAGATCAACAAATATAATTGAGAGGATGAACAAGGAATTCAGAAGGAGAATAAAGATCATAGACTCATTACCAACAGAAGAATCAGCAAGAAAAATTATATACCTAAGGGTAATAGAGCTAAATAACAAAATGAGAGCAATGCATGGATTCAGAGAATGTAAAGATGAGATTGAGGATCTCTTCAGGAGTAGATATCCATGACATGGATCCCTGTTTACACAAAATTTGAATCACTGCTGGCTTTCTCGCCATGTTTTTGTAAGGATCATTTATGTTATTGGCACTATTGATTTTCATAGTCACATACACGCTCATATCTTTGAGAAGGATAAGGGGTAGCAAGCTGACGAGACCAACATCAGCGCTTTTAGGTGCAGCATTGATGATCCTTTTCGGTGTTGTTTCATTGAACCAGGCTGTTCAGGCGATTGATTTGAACATTCTTCTTTTAATTTTAGGCATGATGATCATTGTTGGTGTTTTTGAATTAACTGGATTCTTTAACTGGGTTGTTTATAAACTTTTAACGTTTTCTGAAAACGCATTAACTTTGTTCATTATAGTTTCGGTGAGCACAGCATTTTTATCAGCTTTATTTTTAAACGATGCAATAGTTCTATTCTTCACACCAATAATTATTAAATTGTCCGAAAACGCAAAAATAAACCCTGAACCTTTTCTTTTAACTGTAATATTCTCAGCAAACATTGGTAGTGTTGCAACAGAAATCGGCAATCCCCAAAACGCTTACATTGCAATAAAGAGTGGGATACCATTCTTTTATTATTTAATCAAAATGCTTCCAGTTTCGATCATTTCTCTCCTAATATCCATGGCAATTTTATATTTAATCTATAAAAATGATTTAAGAAAAAAAATAAAATCTGAAAAGGTTGAAAGGGGTGAAATAGTTCATAAAAATCTATTCTACATAGGCATTGCCACAATGATTCTCATATTCGTTTCATTTTTATTTGTTAGAAACATTGCAATCGTTCCATTTGTTGGTGCTTCATTCCTACTTTTCATAACACCCTTCTTTGAGAACTTTGATCCAAGGAAAATTATAAAGTCCGTTGACTGGGGAATTATTCTATTTTTCATAGGACTTTTCATCGTTCTTGAGGGCGTTCAGGTATCAGGTCTTTTGAAACAGATAATGAATATTTTTGAGATAATATCACCATTAACAAACCCCTTCTGGTATGTTACGCTTGTTTCAGTTCTTTCAAACCTTGTTAGCAATGTTCCCGCAGTAATGTTACTTTCACCATCAACATCCGGAACAAACTACTGGCTCGCACTTGCCATGGCATCAACACTTGCAGGCAATGCAACAATACTTGGTGCAGCGGCAAACGTAATTGTTTTGGAAATTGCATCAACAATGGGTTATGAAATTAACTGGTTAAGGTTTTCGAAGGCAGGATTACCTGTTTCAGTTATTACCATCCTTCTGGGAACCCTCATCCTCTTCCTCTAATCCAGGTATATTTTTTCCAAATTGTTTTCTTAATATCCTCATCATTTTTCTGTTACCCTTCATTTCCTTTATTGCTTTAAGCATTTTGTTGTATTCCTTCAACAGTTCCCTTACATCCTCTTCCTTCATGCCGGATCCTCTTGCTATTCTCTCTATCCTTGTTCCCTTTATTATATCAGGGTTTTCAAGTTCCTCGTATGTCATGGAATCAAGTATTGTCCTGTATTTTTTCAATTTCTCTTCTGACTGCTGAATGAAATCGTTATCTATCTTATCTCCCCCAGGTAAAGAAAATGTTGGTATTGCATTAAATATCCTTTCCATTATCCCCGGTCTTGAAAACTGTTCCCATATATCGTACATGTCCTTCAAATTGAATTTTCCTGAAAGTAACTTTTCAGCAGTTTTCTCCGCTTTTTTCTCATCAATGTTCATTTCCTGAACCGTTTCCATAAGTGTCTGTAAATCACCTAAACCAAGCAACCTTGAGATATACCTTTTTGGATCAAAAACCTCAAGGTCTTCAAGATGTTCACCAGTTCCTATGAAAACTATGGGCGCACCTGTCTTTGCAACAGCACTCAGTGCTCCTCCTCCTTTTGCTGTACCATCCATTTTTGTTAAAATAACACCTGTTATTCCAACAGCGTCGTGAAAAGCCTTTGCCTGCTTTCCAGCCTGCTGCCCTATGCTTGCATCAACAACAAGGTATATTTCATGTGGTTTTATTATTTCCTTCATATCCTTCAATTCATTTATGAGATCATTATCCAGAGCATCCCTTCCCGATGTATCGAATATTTCTACAGCATCGCCCCTTGATTCATTAAGATACGTTTTTGCAATTTTCCGTGGATCCTTTTCACCTTTTATTAAAAAAACAGGAACATTTATCATTTTTCCAATCTGCTCAAGCTGTTCCATGGCGGCGGGTCTGTGCACATCACAGCCTATGAGATGAACGTTCAAACCCTTTCTTACATAAAACCTTGCAAGTTTGCCGGCTGTTGTTGTCTTACCATGACCATAAAGACCGACAAGCATTATTCTATGTGGTTTTAAATTTATATCCTTTCCCTTTCCAATAAGTGAAACAAGTTCCTCATAAATTATTTTAACAAGGTAGTTCCTTGGACTCATTCCCTCGGGAGGTTTTTCATTCAATGCCCTTTCCTCAACCTTCTTTGAAATATCAAGGGCGAGGTAAACATCCACATCACTCTTCAAAAGTGCCCTCTGAATATCGCGAACAACCTCCTGGACAATATTCTTATCTATATAGGATGATTTTGTTATTTTCCTAATCGCTTCCTTCAATGACTGTCCTAGATTTTCAAGCATTGTTTAAGCTAAAAAAATATAAGATAATAAAATTTTTCAAACAATTGAGATTAGAGTTATAATACCTGATAATTCAACAACAATGAACATAGACCAGTAAAGAATTAGGAAAAATTTTGATGGCATGTGATCTTTCATGATCTTTTTATTTGATAGCATCAATCCAAGTATCAATCCTGTCGGAATTAAAACAATAACAAATATTACCATGAGTTCAAGAACGTAGTTTATTAGATCATTGCCAATAAAAATTGTAAGAATTGCTGCGGGTAAACTTTCTGAAAGAAAAATTATGTAAAAATACTTAAGATCCTTTATTTTCCCTGTGAACTTCACCTTTATGTTAAGTGCCTCTGTTATACCCCACATGGATGCAAGGGAAACAACAACAAGTGCAAGGAAACCTGAAAAAATAAAACCGGACGAGATAATATAGGGCGCCAATGATCCATATGGTTTTAAAGCATAAACAAGCATTTTTGGTTCATTTGCAAATTTTCCAATTGAAATTCCAGCCATTACAATGAAGGACATTATGAGTTCTGACACAATACCACCTATTATTGTTTCATTCCTTACAACCTTTTTATCATTAATGTTTAATCTCTTTTCAGCTGTTGCACCTGCCTGATAATAGAGCATGAAGGGCATTATCACAGCACCTATGCTTGCAACAAAAAGATAATCATATTCCGGATCGTTGAATGGGTGATAAACCCTCAATGAAATAATAAATGTTGAAATTTGTTACCAGCGATCCGATAACAAGTGATAAAACAAGAAAAACCGATGTGAACATAAGTATCCTTTCTATCTTTTTAAAACTACCGGATATTATGACAAGATTATGGGCAAGGAATGCAAGAAAAATACCTAAGATTGGATCCAAGCCGAGAATTTCAAAGCCTATTGCAATGCCTGCATATTCAGCGGAATAGGATAGAAAATCCGTCAATGCCATGGAAAAACCGGAAATTATTGAGAATCTTTTTCCGTAGTTCTCCCTTATTGATGCACCAAGTCCCTTTCCTGTTACAATTCCTATTAAACCTGATGAATATTGTAGAACAATCAAAGGAATGGTGAGAATCATCATTATGAAAATCATTCTGGATCCGAACGTGCCTCCTGCCTGTAATCCTGTAATTATACTTGCAACATCTATATCAGCCATCATTGCAATCCAGGCCGGGCCTATCTTCAAGAAATTTTTATTCATAGTTTTACCCTATAATTTATTTTTTCAGTGTATAATTCAATATTTTATCTTAAACATAAAAGATTAAATGTAAGGAATTATTTTAATCGATTGTTTCATTTTGATCGAACAAAATGTAGGAATGGCAGGAAAATTATAATGTAAATAGCCAAGAAAAGCCATCCGTACAGGAATGAAAATTCATGTGAAATATTTGTGAAAATGTATGGTGCTAGAGCACCTATAGAAATCTGTATTGAATTTATCATGCCTATTGATAGTGGAATAAGATTCTCCGGTATTTCCTCAAGATCAACAGGAACAGCATAAAGAACGGAAAATATTCCAACAGAAAGTATGCCCAGCAGGATTGATAAAAATGTAATAAGGTAAATGTTTGAAATTGCCATTGATGATATAATTATTGATGTTAATATGGCAAAAACATAGAGTATTATTTTTCTTTTGTTTATTCTATCTGAAATGTATCCTCCTATGGGACCTCCAAGTGTTCCGAAGAGTAATATTAATGATGAAACCGTTCCCGCAAAGGCAACGGAATATCCAATTTTCTGAAGGTATGTGTCAAGAAACTGGGCCGTTGCAAAGTACGAACCCCAGAAGCCTGCAAGCGATATACCAAGGAATATAATATTTTTATTTAAGAGTGTTGATCTTATACTTACCTTTTCACTGCTCCTATAATCAGGTAAAATAATATGGTTCTCCATTGTTATTATTAAAGAAATTAAACCTCCAATAACTAGAGAAAAATTCCAGCCAAGGTAAAGGGCGATAGGGCCCCATAATATGATTCCAATACCTGCACCAAGATTGAATGCAGCATTATAAAAGCCCATTGCAAGACCGCTTCTTGATTTTGAAAATAGATTTTTCAATATACCTATTGCAGGTGAAAAGTACATTGCAGCACCAATCCCTACCATAAAACGGAAGAAAAGAAGTGAATATAAATTCCAGGAAAATGCTGAAAGAATTGTGAATATTGAAAGGATGTACATACCAAGCATTGCTGTTGATTTTGGTCCTATTTTGTAGGATATTATTCCTGCAGGTATCTGGAATATTCCTGCACCAAGAAGAAAGAATGCTGGTATAAGACCAAGTTCACCAAGTGATATTGATAAAGATGACGCTATGAAAATGTAAAGTGGTGATATGTTATACCAGTTTAATGCATAAAAGGTTCTTGAAAGTATTATTGATGAAATATCAATGATCCTCTTTTCCATTCAATCACCATTTACGGTTCCAAGCCATACATTTCCAGAAGTTCTTTAAATTTTCTGTATTCTGTTAACAATTCCCTTCCCCTGTCCGTGATTCTATAATAGATTCTGTCAGATTTCACAACCTTTTCTATTAAATTCCTTTTTATTAAATAATCTTCAATTTCCTTAAACTTTGAATGTGGAAGGTTCACGTTCCTGAGAATGGATGATAGGGAGCATTCATTCTTCTCAACAAAAACCAGAATATCGAATATTATCCTGTTTTCAGACCTGTTTTTCCTCATCTTTTCTCCCACACCACCCTCAGAGATGGTATTATGAATAATAAAAGACCAAGAAGGAAAACTGATGATGTGTAAATGTTCAGGTAATTCTGATTCTGGAATATGTAAACTATCTGCAAAATTATTGAAAAATCAAAGAAAAG
>JAVRLI010000051.1:0-6804 GCA_031961525.1 Thermoplasmatota archaeon
TTTCAACTACTATTATATCATTAACCATATAACTAACCTCCCATATTTTTCTCAAAAAATTTTTCAATATTACAAATTTTTTTGTACATTACATATTCATGGATGATTAGCCACCCCATAATTCACACACCTTTGATATAATCATTTTGTTATATTTTAAATTAACGAAATAATCACCAATGTTTTATCTTATAAAAGAACTTTTTATTTTACAGGCACTTTTCATAATATATTTTTATAAAAAAAATTTAGAGAGGATTTTCATTTTTTAATGCCTTTTCTTTCAATTCAGCAAAATACACAGCAAAAGGTCTGTACATGAGATGTGACCATTTTGCAAAAGGTACCTCAAGGATCAGGAATGGTGCCGCAATCATTAAATGTATTGAAAATGTTACATATGTTGCTAAAGGAAAGCCAAATGTTCTGAATATGCCAACAAGCACACCTGTTACCACAGTTGAAAGCAGAAGTATCAAAAACATCCAGTCAGTTGAATGTGAATTTTTCCACATGGGTTGTGTTTTCTTTATTCTCCCATGCATGTTGATAGATACTCCATAAAGTAAAGCAACTGTGGAAAATATACCTATTATGCTCAATAGTGATACAAAAAGGAAGGGTTCATTTGTTAAGGTAAGTCTTAAAAGAATAACAAAAAGTAAGAATGATGCTGCGTAACCGTAAACAATGATCAGATGGTTTATCCAGTTGGTATTTACCTTATCCTTTGTACAATCCTTAAATCTCATCTGAGTTAAAAAGTGTATAACCATTGTTTTGAAAGAAATTAAGAGCGTTTTGAATGGTACTTTTATTCTTTTTCCATTCCCGTCCCTCATAATAAACCTATACATTCTGTAAACGTTGCTTAGGATAAGTGCACCAAGAACAAATAAAACTATCAAACCAGCGGGCTCCACAATGTTTATTGGTGCAAAGGTCTCAAGTTCAACCTTTCCAAGGACCATCGGCCCATGAAGGAAGTATATTATTAGTCCCACAACGGCCGCAATGGATGCTATTGCGATCACCTCGGCCTTTTTTGAAAAGTAAAGGAGTTTTGATAGACCGGTCCAGTCATACATGGTTGTTAGATATCTTCTCAAAGCCATCATCAATCCTCCGGGATCTGCCTGTTTTGGACATGTTTTTGTACAATCTCCACAATAATAGCATAGCCAAGGTTCAGTACTTGATAGGATCTTATCCTTTAGGCCAAGTATGGAATACCTTATCATTTTTCTTGGAAATTCGTTACCTTCCTTTGAAAGCGGACAAAGTGCGGTGCATTCTCCGCAATTGAAACATGCGGATATGTCAAAGGCTCCAAGTTTTTTCACTTCCTGAACAAAATTTGGATCCACTTTACTCATGTTTTCACCTTCACCTTATACTTATAATAACCATCTTCATTTTTTTCACCAGGTTCTAAAATACCATATTTAACATATGTAGCAACATAATAGAACACGGTACTGGTATCCATGCTCAGTTCCCTGGATATTTCAGGCACAGTCTTTGGACCATCATTCAAAACTTTAATTATTTTTGTCCTAATTTCATTACTTTTCTTCATGTATTCTATAAGTTCATTTGGAACCTTAATTCCAGTTTTTTCCCTGTAAGAAAGAACAGTACTTTTTCTCGCTTCTTTTGTCATACGACCACCTTCTTACCAAGCGCTTCAATCATTCCCCTTATCTGTTCGTTTGTAAGGCCATTAAGCTGGATTGCTTCTGTTGGGCATACTCCAACGCACGCACCACAACCTTTACATTTGGCTTTATTAACCCATGCCCTTTCTCCAATTCCTTCATAATTTCTTATTTCTATTGCCTCGTATGGGCAGGCACTGATGCAAAGTTTACTCAATTCACATATATTCGGATTAACTTCTGCAACAAACGGTTCAAGCTCTATTTTGTTTATAAGGGTAATTGTAGATGCCTTTGAAGCGGCAGCATCAGCTGAAAGAAGCGTTTCCCTTATATCCTTTGGTCCCTGACAGGTTCCACCTATATAAATGCCCGATATGACAGTCTCAACAGGTCTAAGTTTTGGATGTACCTCAAGGTAAAATCTGTCCTTTCCCACAGGTACCTTTAATACGTTCACAAGTTCACTGTTCTTCCTTGGAACCATACCTGTAACAAGAACAACAGCATCCACGGATAATTCCAGATTTTCTCCAAATGTAAGAATGTCCTTAACATTAACAGTAAGCCTATTTCCATTCATTGATACCTGCGGTGGTTCATCTTCACTGTACTTTATGGCTATTACACCATTCTTACAGGCGTTTTCATACAATCTTTCGTATTTTCCGTAAGTCCTTATATCTCTAAAAAGATGGTAAAACCTCAATCCTTCATATCTGTTTAGCATGGAAAGTGTAATGTGCATTGCTGCATTGCAGCAATACCTGGAACAGTATTCATTCACTTCTTCCTCATCTGTTTTTTTCTGTCTGCTTCCCACACAGTATATGAAAGCAATATCTTTGATCCTTCTGCCGTTTATTGAAAATTCCTTTCCCTTGTTCATTTCCACCAGTCTATGAAGCTGTTGTAAAGTTATGACATTTGGATATTTGCCATATCCAAATTCTCCTTCTTTTGGTTCATATGGATCAAAGCCCGTGGTTACAACCACAGCCCCAACGTTCAGTTTTATTCTTTCCACCTTTTGATTCAGATCTATTGCATCACCAAATATTTCAATCAATTCATTGACATTTTTACAATTATCTTTGTCGAGGAAAGGAATATTTGGAAATGCGCCATCGTATGGATAATAGATTACTTTCCTTTTTGTAAGACCATAATTAAATTCGTCTGGGATTTCTTCAGGAAGTTTCTCTATTTTTTCCTTTATTTCATCGTATCTAGCCCTGACATATCTTGGTTTTATTTCAACCTCCACTTCAAAATTTCCTATGTACCCGGAAATGGATTTAATTTCAGCATTTGTAAATATTGTTACATTGTCCATTGAATTTAATTCTTTTAAAAGTGAATTTACAATCTCCTTTCCACTTTTACCATATGGATACACATCAGCAAGCTGTGGCACCCTTCCACCTAAAAACGGTGATTTTTCAATTAGAAATACACCTATACCCATCCTGGAAAGATCAATGGAGGCCCTTAAACCAGCTATTCCTCCTCCTATGACCAGAACCTTCGGTACAGTTTCAGATACTATACGTTCAAGCGGTCTTGCATTCCTTACATATGCTATTGCAGCCCTCGTATGCCTTATGGCCTTTTCTGTTGCACCTTTAGGATCATCCGTGTGAGCCCAGGAAGCCTGCTCTCTGATGTTGGCCTGATAGTACAAATAGGGATTTATTCCTGCCCTCTGTGCAACTTTCCTGAATGTGAGCTCATGTAACTTGGGAGAGCATGAAGCAACAACAAGTCTATTCAATTTGTAATTCTTTATATCCTCTATCATTTCATTCTGTGATGAATCTGCACATGCAAACATAACATCCTTAGCCACAATGACATTTGGTTCATTCTTCACTGCCTCAACAACTTTTTTTACATCCACGTAATCGGATATATTTCCACCGCAATGACAAACATACACTCCTATTCTTATTTCATCCATTCATTTTGCCCCCTTTCTTTTTAATTCATTTAAATAGGACGCACATTGAGAAGCAGCAGATCCTCCTTCAATTACAGAGTCAGGTATATCCTTGGGGCCTATCGCACATCCTGCTGCAAAAACACCTTCTATACTGGTCTTTGCAGGATTGCTGTTTTCATCAGATGAAATAATCCAGCCAATATCATCAAGGTCAAGTTTTTCATTTTTGAAAATTTTTTCAATTCCTGGGTTTGGTAAAAGACCTACCGATAAAACAACCAGATCATGTTCAGCTTTTTTCAACCTTCCTCCATTTCCGATATCCTCAAACCAAACGATCAGATCCTTATTCTCTTTCTGTTCTATCTTGGCTATTCTCCCTTTTACAAAGTTAACTCCCATTTCTCTTGCCTGCTGATAGAATTCTTCGAACCCTTTTCCGAAGGCTCTGATGTCTATACAATATATTGTTATATCTGCCAAAGGAAGCGCTCCCATTAAAAGTTGAGCCTGCTTAATTGAATACATGCAGCATATTTGTGAACAGTTTGGATTCCCCAACGTTATGTCCCTGGATCCAGTACAGAGAACGTAACCTATGTTACTGGGTTCCTTACCATCTGAAGGTCTGAGTATTGCATGGTAGGGTCTTGTTGGAGCAAGGAGTCTATCCATCTGCATTGCATCTATTACGTTAGGATATTCACCGTAATGGTATTCCTTCTTAATTTTTGCATCAAAAAGTCGAAAGCCCGTGGAAATTATAACACTATTTACATTTATATGATGAATCTTCGGAGACTGTGTAAAATCAATGGATGGAGGATCCGTGGGGCATGCCCTTTCACATTGACCACAAAAAACACAATGGTCAAGATCAACCAAAGCAACTCTGGGAACAGCAGTATCAAAGGGGATATAAACAGCCTTTCTGCCAACAAGTCCTCTGTCGTACTCATTTGGAACAATAACAGGACAGGCATTTTCACATTGACGACAACCAGTACATCTGGTAGCATCAACAAATCTAGGTTTTTCAAGAACTTTTATCTTGAAAGAGCCTTCACCTTTCTTTTCTATCTCTTCAACTTCACAATATGGCATTAGAGTAATATTTGGGTGGTGAGCCACAGAAGCCATTTTTGGAGTTGAAATACAGCTTGCACAGTCCAGGGTTGGAAATGTTTTACTCAATTTGAACATGTATCCTCCAATGGTCGGCTCCCTTTCAACAAGAACAACCTTAAATCCCATGTCACCAAGATCTAGAGAAGCCTGCATTCCAGCAATTCCTCCACCAATTACCAAGACATCATATTTTTCTTCGGGAAGATCTTCTATTTCATTGTAGTACTTCCTTTCGTACCATTGAGATGTGTTCAAACCCTATCCCCCTCCTTTTTAACAGGACCAAGTTGCTTAATTCTTTCATACATGCCTTCCATTGCTCTGCTAAAAGGTTCTGCACAAACTGAACATATTCCTGACATACCAACTCTTTCAGGTTCTATACCTCTTTCTTTTAAATATTCCTGTATTTCAGTTATTCTCTTTGACGTTCTGTCTGTGCAATCCGATAGATATGGGCAGTCTGATCCATCAGCAGCTACAAATACTCCATCAAAGCCATGTGTTAAAGCGTAATAAACAAATTCCGCCCTTACCATGGAAGAACATGGAAGTCTGAGAATTGCAGTTCTGGAAGGATAATGTATATGACTAAGACCTGTGTAATCAATGCCTGGATCGGAAATTAAATTCGTAGAAAAAATAAGTATAAGAGGTTTAAATTCTTCATTCATTCTTATCACGATTATTTTTTGCGTTTCACAAATATACGGAAATATCCAGCCTCTTGAATTGTGCCTAAATATTCATGGCCAACTTTGTTTGCCCAAAGCGGTAAATCCTTTGTAGTACCTGGATCCGAGGATAAAACTTCAAGTATCCCTCCAACAGGTACTTCAGTTATGCTCCTTTTGGCTGCAAGCAGAGGACCAGGGCATGATGTTCCTCTTGCATCAACTATTTTATCGGGTTTTATTTTTGTTAGATCTACACTCATTTTTTCACCTTCCATTTTCATATAAACAATGTTATGTTCGCATCCTTCGATTTTTCGAGCCAGGCACCTGCACCTATTATCTCATCCACCAATTCTAGATCATTCAATCCAACATTCCATATTTTGCAGGCAGTTGAACAGGCATAGATGTGAACATTTCCAATCTCTTTTGCCTCTTTAAGCATGTCGAACCACATTGGAAGATTGAGTTCCTGAAGCCTTTTTGCGGCACTTTCTGCCATCTCCTTGTGTTCG
This sequence comes from Thermoplasmatota archaeon, assembly GCA_031961525.1. Classification (GTDB taxonomy): domain Archaea; phylum Thermoplasmatota; class Thermoplasmata; order Thermoplasmatales; family ARK-15; genus JAVRLH01. The sequence continues at coordinate 5,921 of JAVRLI010000051.1, forward strand.
CTGAATTCCATATTTTTTCTCATCACATCTTTTTTAAAAGCATATACACCCCAGAGTTGTAGAAATATATCCACCTCCATATCCATGGCTGCTGCACCGCTGGCCAGTATTGCCATACCGGTTAAACGATCTATGCTTCCGGTAAAAACGGTTATTGAGATTTTCTCAACCATATTTCATCACCAAGAGTGGTAATAAATCTTAAATATATTAATTTTTCGTCATTTTTAAACTAATTTCTAACAATAAAATCTTAATTTTGAACATTTTAATAATAAAAAACGAAAATCTATATACAATGATTAACAATTTAGAAGTTTTAATGAAATTTTTTTAGTAATTGGTTAAAATGTTTGTAAAATTTATTAACAGTGTCAACATTATTTTTGCATTATGAATTTTTACTTGATGTTTCGCTCATGAAATCACTTGCAAATTTAATAAAAAATATCAGAGCTTTCTTTGTCAATAAAATGTATTGGGAGATTTAAAAAAATTCGTCACTTAAATGAACAGGAACAGCAAAATTATGTACGTTTAACTCACAAAATCATCAATTATTTTTTTCAATCTAAAAGTAGTTTTAATGTTAATAATGATCTTATTTTCATAAAAAAGTGTAATTCGGCAATGTGGAACTTTGATTCTTGTTATCGATAATAAAATTCAAGTAGTGATCCAAGAAGATGCAGATTGCTGGATGAATTGATAATATTTTTGAAAGAAAAAGGTAGAGAATAATGTTAATAATACATCATCTGACATACTCTCCGCATTTAAATGCGAAGGTTCAGGGTATAGGTTGTTTTGGCTATCACAACCATTTCACCCCTATATTCGCCGTGTCCCGACGAGAGAGCTTTACGCTCTGATTTATTATATAC
>JAVRLI010000052.1:0-6850 GCA_031961525.1 Thermoplasmatota archaeon
GCCACTCCATGGCCAGCCCCCCATGACTCAGCGCTGGTCCTCAAGCCTGCATATTTATCTCTCCCCTGCGGCTGTATTGATGCGGTTAGGATCGAGAGATAAACTCTTCTTATCACATCCGGTCTTGTTCCTGGATACCAGGCTTCAACAAGTTCATAGGACCAGGATCCGGGGAATATTGCAACAATGAACCTGTTCTCCATAAAGTCTGATTCAAATATTTTTATTGTATCTATGCTTTCATAGCTCTTTATTTCATCAAGCATTATTTCTGAAATCGTTGAATCAACAGCTGTTATTGCCCATCTTGTTGGAACAAACTTTCTGAACTTTCCAATACCGATCATACCAGCCGACATTATCCTCTGTATCTTTGATACAGGTATATTCTCTCTATAAAGTTCAAAGATTGCATCCCTTGCATTCATATCCCTATCCTCATAAATTTTCTCAACCTTGCGGTCAGTATTTGAATTTGAAATGTAAATACTCTTAAGATCACCTGAAGGCCCATATGGTTGAACCTCATCGTTCAGTGGAATTGAAAATCCTGGCTTTTTTAAGAATTCCTCCTCAACATAAACTGGTCTTTCAGAAAGTATTAATTCATGCATGGATCTTGAATACTTTGATTCAACATCATGAACATCTATTCTGTACTTTGCACGAACAAGACTAAAACGCATATCAACAAATTCTTTAATATTGATGTTCCACCATTTTTCAGGATAGTCCATTATTTCCGTATCACCCTGGAATGGTGGTGAAAGCGGACCAACATTCACCTTTGGATAATTTCTATGACCAACGAAAATGGATGGGGGCGAGGATCCCTGTAGATCCTCTTTAACATATTCCCTGTATTTTATCATGCTGTAATATTTTAGAAGAATTGGACATGATGATTTTCCACATAAAAGCTTCTCACCCTTGCATTTTACACAGAGTGATCCGTATTCCTTTCCGCTTTCAAACAGATGTTCTCTCTTCTTCACATTTTTTCATTATATAATTGTATTATAAACTTTTCTGATAGGCCAAGTTTTTTCATTATGAAATTATAAACAATTTTTTAAATAATCTTAACGAGACAATTAAATATCCTTAAACGTATCTTCAATAAATGAAATTTGCGGTTGACAGCATGCTTGGGAGACTTGCGAAATATTTGAGGTTCATGGGTTATGATACCCTTTATGCTGAAAATTCCATGGATGATTTAAATCTAATAAAAATTTGCAGGGAGGAAAATAGAATACTTTTAACAAGAGATAAGGATCTTGCAAAAAGGTATGAAAATGCATATTATGTTAAAAGTGCGGATTACAGGGAACAGATAAGGGATGTTTTTAAAAAATTCTCCCTTAACCTTGATAATGCGTTAACTTTATGCAGTGTATGCAACGTTAAACTTGAGAAAGTTGATAAGAATTATGTTAAAAATAAAGTTCCTGAATTTGTTTATTCATCACATGATGAATTTTTCATTTGCCCCAATTGTGGTAGAATTTATTGGCAAGGTTCGCATACAGAGAATATAATGAAAATACTTGAGGAGATTGGTAAAAAATGAGGATAATTGAAATGGATGAAAAAAGGAATTATGTTAAATTGCACGTGGATAGTCTGGACGATCTCTGGACAATAAACAATATTCTTGAAAAGAACGATATTGTTTATGGAATAACGTTCAGGAGAGAGGAGGCAAGGGATGATTCAATAAGATCAAAAAAGACAGAGAGGATTAAATTAAAGATAGGAATTGAGGTGAATAAAATAGAATTCCAGGAATTCACTGATAGATTGAGGATTAATGGTAAAATTGTTGATGGACCTGAAGATTACATTGGATCCATGCAAACATTGTCCTTTCAGATAGGTGATGATATTGAAATAATAAAAAAGGAATGGAATGCTTTTTTTATAAAAGAGATTGAAAGGGCTGTTAATGATTCAATAAAGCCAAAGGTGATTTTTCTTTCTATGGACGATGAGTATGCAACAATTGCACTCATGCACAACTATGGTATTGAGGAAATTGCTGAAATTAGATTGAACAGACAACATAAAGATTTTGATGAAAACACAAAGGATGATTTTGGTGAAATAGTTTCAAAGTTAAAGCAATACTGGGATGGTAAAATGCCAATTGTTGTTCTTGGACCGGGTTTCACAAAGAACAATTTCATAAATTACCTTGATAAGGATATGCTTGAAAAGGTAATGGTTGTTGATACATCCTATGGATCAATGAGGGGTATATTTGAATCAATAAAATCAGGAACACTGGACAAATTGATAGAGAAACAGAGGGTTGCATTGGAAACAAAACTCATATCTGATCTTCTTGAAGAGATAGGAAGAAATGGAAAATATGCATACGGTCTTGATCAGGTTAAAAGGGCAATAGAGAATGGGGCTGTTGAAAAATTGCTTGTACTTGATAAAAAAATGAAGGAAAAGGATATCATGGAAATGATGAAGGATGTTGAAAGAATGAGGGGTGAAATTTACATAATAAGCTCTTTCCATGAGTATGGAAAAATACTGAAGAATCTGGGTGGTATTGCAGCATTGTTAAGGTACAGGGTTGACTAATCCCTCACACCATCATTTGATATTACTATTACAACCTCACCCTCTGGAAGGGCTGGTGAATCTATAAGCCTTGCTACCCTCTTTTCACCTTTAGATCTTCTAAGTGAAATTCTGAATGTTGCAGTATGACCAACAATGTTACCTCCTATCGGCTGGTTTGGATCACCGAAGAACATGTCAGGTCTGGCAGATACCTGGTTTGTTACAGCAACAACAGCATTGAATATATCAGCGAACCTGAGTAAATCATGCATATGTTTGTTCAGAAGCTGCTGCCTTTCAGCAAGAGCTCCCCTGCCCGTGTATTCAACCCTGAAATGTGCGGTTAGGGAATCAACAGCTATCAATCTTACAGGATACTCCTTTGCTGTTTCAAATGCCCTTTCAACAAGGAGCATCTGATGGCTTGAATTGTAAGCCCTTGCAACATGTATCTTTTTTAATGTTTCGTTTGGATCAAGGCCCAGAGCTGTTGCCATCTGGGATATTCTTTCAGGCCTGAACGTATTCTCAGTATCTATCAAAATACCATGACCATTGAGACCTCCTTTCTCTTCAGGCAATGTAACATTCACAAGTAATTGATGTATCATCTGTGTTTTACCAGATCCAAATGGTCCGAAGAATTCAGTTATTGCCTGTGTCTCAAGACCACCGCCAAGAAGTTCATCCAGTGCCTTGGATCCTGTTGTCAATTTTGCAATGTGTTTCCTCCTTTCAAGAATTGCATCACCTGTAACAAAGTTTCCAACATCTGCGAACTTCCTCGCTGAATCTATTATCTTTTTTGCCTGTGCCTCATTAATCTCCGCAGCAACGGCCACATCCGCCGGTGATGCAACTGCCAGAGTCATTATATCCGTATATCCTGCCTCCCTCAGCTTTTCAGCTATGGCAGGACCAACACCGGGAAGATCCTCAAGATCATCCACTTTCTTATCCTTTGCCAATTCCAAGCACCTTAATCTAACTATTACCAATTCACTTATTAATTTTTTCATACCATTTTTCCGTTTAAAAATTTTGATTTTGTTTGCTTGTTTATAAGTTTTGATTCAAAGGTTGTGCATAAAGAATAAAATTATAGTTTAGAAAAATTTAAAAAATTCTAAAATTTATATTTTTATAATTATATCCATTATATCGGAATTTCGAAAATATTTTTCTGGTTCTTTTTCAACTATGGAAAGGTATGTATATTGTGTTTTCAGATAAATGAAATGTGTGAGTTCCGTATCTGCAAGATATTTAAATATATTTTTACCCATCTTCTGTGGTATCTTAGTTCTAAATACCTATAGAATGTTTCAGCACTTTTCTCACATCTCATAGCCATGTTTATAACTTCAAGAAGTGTGTGTAAATCCTTAATATTAATATTATTCAAATTCTTTTTGGAGCATCTTAATTTAATTATCTCTTTGGGTTTCTTTATTTCATTTTTCCCAAAAATTGAAAAGTAAAGTGATTCAAGTATCCTTTTATGTGAATTTTCCTGTTCTGAGAGAAAAATAAGGTTGCTTTTTAGAAGACCATTGGATAATTTATTTGCAATTTCTGAATAAAATTCAGCAGCATCAATTTCAATAAATATTCCACTCAAAAGTATGTCTTCAAACTCCAATTTATCCGGATTTATCATGATTATATATATCATTTCTTGATATTTATCTTTTTATGAACAAAGGGAGTTATTAAGAAAAAGTGAATTATCAATATCTTTCATGAAAACCGTATTCACCCACCAAGGGAACGAAGGCTACGGATCCATAGTTTATTTTCTCAATTCCATTCTCCTTTTTCACTATTTTATAAAGATCCTGGAAATATGTTCCGCCAAGCGGAATTACCATAATTCCATTTATCTTTAACTGTTCCAGCAAAGGCCTTGGTATTTCTGGTGCACCGCATGTTACAACAATTCTGTCATAGGGAGCATCACCTTCATAACCAAGGGATCCGTCACCAACAAGGATTTTTATGTTTTCCTTATGGGGACAATTCTTTAAATTTTCCTTTGCAAATTTTGATAGTGAATGTTTCCTTTCAATTGTTATAACACTACCTGGATATGCAAGGTATTCAAGTAAACAGGCATTGTAACCCGATCCAGTTCCTACTTCAAGAATTTTCATGCCTGGTTCTATTTCAAGTATCTCGAGCATAAATGCAACCATATGCGGTGCTGAAATTGTCTGATTTTCACCTATTTCCAAAGGCTCATCCTCATATGCATATCTTTTCAGCCTTTCAGGTAAAAAGTTTTTCCTATCGATTTTTAACATTGCCTCCTTTACCCTCTGGGATTTTATGTATCCCTCCCTTTCAAGATCCTTTATCAGATCTTCAAGTGTTCTCACACTTTATAATTAATTTTGGAGTATTATAAACTTGTTATTGAATAAAGATCATAAGAATCTATTTTTAAACTTCTAACAATATAATTTGCAAGCCTTATGTTTGTGATCACAGGTATGTTGTAATCAATTGCTAACCTTCTTATATCATATCCATCTTTTATTGATTTGTAACTTTTTGAAGGTATGTTTATTACCATTCCAATTTTATTGTTTTTGATCAAATTTAATATTTCATCATTTTCATAGATCTTTGAAACAAATTTAGCATTTATTCCATAGTTGTTTAAAAATTCACCTGTTCCTTTGGTTGCAAATATTTCAAAACCTAGATCTTTCAAAATCCTACCTATTTCAACAATTTTTTCCTTGCTCTCATCATTGACCATGATGAGAACTGATTTTTTCTTTAGGTGATAAACTGTATCAAATCCTTTTTTTATTGCCTCATCAATATTTTTACCTATACCCATGATTTCCCCTGTGGATTTCATTTCAGGACCCAGGACAGGATCACTGCCATGCAATTTCCTGAATGAAAATACCGGGAATTTAACATAATACCTTTTGTTTCCTTCCTCTTTTATAATTTTCAATTTTTCACCCAGCATGATATCTGTTGCAATCTTTGTGTAATTGATTCCCCTTGCCTTTGATAGGAATGGAACGGTCCTGCTACCCCTGGGATTTGCCTCAATGAAAAGTATATTGGAATCTTTTACCATTAACTGATAGTTAACAAAACCAACAATTCCAATTTGTTTTGTTATTTTTAATACCTTTTCCTCAATACTTTTTAATGTTTCATCATTAATATTTATTGGTGGAAAAACCATCGTTGCATCTCCTGAATGAACACCGGCCTCCTCAAGATGCTCAAGAATACCTATTATGTGAACATTCTCACCATCGGATATAACATCAATGTCCATTTCAATCGCATTTTCAATGAATTTTTCTATCAAAATGCTTGAAAATTTCTTTTCCTTAATGTAATCCTTCAGTTCATCTTTTGAATATAAAACTGATACGCCGGATCCACCTATTATGTATGAGGGTCTAACAAGAACAGGATAACCTATTTTTTCAGCATAATAAAAGCATTCATCAGCGTTTTTCGCCGTGTAACTTTCAGCCCTTTTTTCATTGATTGAATCTATAAACCTTGAGAATTTTTCCCTGTCCTCAAGAAGATCTATTTTTTCAGGCCTGGTTCCAAGTATGATATCTCCATAAAAATCCCAAATTGGTTCAACAAGGTTTATGGCTGTCTGTCCACCGAACTGAACAATAATACCTTCTGGTTTTTCGTGATCTATTATGTTAGCTACATACTCAAATGTTAAAGGCTCAAAGTAAAGTTTGCTTGAAATATCAAAGTCCGTTGATACAGTTTCAGGATTGTTGTTTATAATAATTCCATTATAACCCTTTTTCCTTAATTCAAGAACACCCTCAACTGAAAGGTAATCAAATTCAATACCCTGCCCTATCCTTATTGGACCTGATCCAAGAATTATTATTGAATTTTTCAAAGGAATAGATTCATTTTCCTCACCATCGTATGTGCTGTAGAAATATGGAGAAATGGCTTTAAATTCCCCAGCGCAAGTATCTATGCCCTTAAAAACTGGAACAATACCATGTTTAATTCTCTCAATCCTGAACCTCTTTTCATCAATACCAAAACATTCAGCAATGTATTTATCACTTATACCAATTTTCTTTGCATTTTTCACCGTTTCCCAGTCTTTTTTTATTTTTAATTCTGTTTGATAAAAAACTATATTTTTTATTTTTTTAACAAAGAATGTATCCCAGCCTGAAAGTTTTGATATGTAACCAATATCCCAGTTTCTTCTCAAGGCTTCACCTATTGCAAATATTCTCTGATC
>JAVRLI010000053.1:0-6737 GCA_031961525.1 Thermoplasmatota archaeon
AAACTTAAAAGGGAATATTCAGAACTTGAGAATGAAATAATGGAAATTAATGAAAAAATTTTAAACATGGAAAATGGGATTAAAAAAATTGGTTATGATGAAGATCTGCATAAAAAAATTGAAGAAAAATACCATGAAATTGATAAAAAAATAATGCAAAAGAAAACGTTATTTGAGGAGCAAAACAGAAAGATTTCAGAATTAAAAGAAAACCTTTCAAGGGAAACCAGCAATTATGAGGAATTGCTCAAATTTGAAAAAGAAAAGGGAAACCTTGAGAATTTTCTGATATGGATGGATAAAACATTCAAACCATTGGTTGAGAATTTAAGAGAATTGAGGATACAGAAAATAAGGATGGAGCTTACAAAAAAACTGAGGGAATGGATCGATGTTCTTTTACCTGAAAGGTCATGGGATGTTGATCTCCTTGATGATTTTTCACCAGTTGTTTACATTGATGGATACAGGGTAAGTTATGAAAGTCTGAGCGGTGGTGAAAGCACAGCATTGGCATTTTCATACAGGCTTGCTCTAAATTCAATGCTGAAGGAATTCCATAACCTTGAAACAAACTTTCTATTACTTGATGAACCAACGGATGGTTTCAGTGAGGCTGAAATATCAAACATGAACGGTGTATTCGAGAAGATAAACACGGACCAGATAATCATAGTTTCACATGAAAAGGAACTCGAGAATTTTGCAGACTATACAATAAACATTAAAAAGGAAAATAATGAAAGCATGACAATTTTTTAATAATAAATGTTAATTAGCTTAAACATGAACCTCCCTGTCCTTGTAATAAACTTTAAAGCATACAGTGAATCCACTGGAAAAAAAGCGATTGATATTGCAAGGTATGCCGAGAATGTATCCTTTGAAATTGGTGTTGAAATTGTTGTTGTACCGAGTTTTGTTGATCTTGTAAAGGTGAAGGAAAATGTAACAATACCTGTTTTTGCGCAGCATGTTGATTCTATTTCTCCTGGGAGTTACACTGGTAAAATAACAATTGAAAACCTCAAGGACTGGGAGATTGATGGTGTAATAATAAACCATTCTGAGAATCAGGTAAATATTTCACATATTGATTATGTAATAAAGAAAGCAAGGGAATTGAATATGAAAACGCTTGTATGCGCAATAAATGATGAAATTTCATCATCCATAGCTTATCTTTCACCGGATTTTATAGCGATTGAACCACCGGAACTTATAGGTGGAAATATTTCTGTTTCAACAGCCAGGCCTGAACTTATAAAAAATGGTGTGGAAAAAATTAAAAAAATTAATAAAAATATAGTTGTGCTTACTGGTGCTGGCATAAAAAATGGTATTGATGTTAAAAGGGCAATTGAACTGGGATCAGAGGGTGTTCTTGTTGCCTCTGGAATAACAAAGGCAAAGGATCCATATGGTGCAATTAAGGAACTTGCATCAGCCATGAGGTGAAAAATAATGGCAAAGAAGAAGGTAGAAGAGGAGGATTTTGAATTACCCGAACTGGATGAAAAAACATTCCTTAAAAGGGAGATTTCAAAGGGTAAAGGGGTTGTTATTACATACGTTTTCGGAATAATCCTTGGATTCATTTCAGCATTTTTACAGTACATTGGACTTTTACCACTTTCATACATTGCAGGAATAGCATTCGCATTCTTAATTCCCTACTTAATTAAATACATGAAAATCGAAATTGACAGAAAATCACTCACATATGATATTATAATTTATATCCTTGGATGGTTAACATTCTGGATAATTGCAATAAATCCTCCATTCCCATTGTGAATTTTTCAATATTCCCAGGGGAATTTATTCCTGAAAAATTTTGTAAGTTCTATTTTATCTATATTTTCAATTCCCCTTTCAATTTTAATTTCATTTTTTATTTTATCGAGATCCTTTCCAATACTGTTTGAATTTATTATCCTTAAAATATTTTCCTCTATTGATCTTTTTTCTCTTGGAACAAGAGCATAGAATCTTCCATCCTTTATGTACGGTCCCGATAATGCCTTTTTCTCCCATTTTTTTAAGAAATTTTCTGAATTTTTACTCCAGACAGGTGGACCAGTTCTAATTTCTACATTTGGTAAATCAAGGATTGTTGATTCAATTATTATGTGTATTTCAGAATCCACATAGTAATAGGATCTTATAATATTGAATTCATCAAGGTTATTCAATAATGTTTTTTCAAACTTTCTTATCTGTGGATAAAGTATATCATCCACAATATCCGGTTTCTTCAAATGTATATGCAGAATTTTTGTATCCCTTCCATCCAATTCCCCAGCTTTTGGCTCTGATGGAAAGAAAAATTTCATTGATGGATTCTTCAAAAACTCCCTTGATGCATGGATGAATATTGAATAGTTTGTTAATGATAATGCAGATGCAACGTTCCTTTTTGGATCAACAGGATCTATAACAATAAGAGGATTTTTGAATTTTTCATACAGATTTTTTTCATTTACCTTTTCAATTGTTATTATCTTATATGCCTTCCATTTGGATGCACTTTTTATAAGATCCATGAATGTCCGAAACTTTAATATTAAAAGTTCAGAAAGGTATCCTGAAAAACCCTCTATTTTTGCTTCAGCTCCATATATACCAATTCCCTTAAGGAACTGTTTAAATATTCTTACCTGATCCTTCATTTCATCATTCATATTTTTCTTTATATATTCTGTATGGAATGGTGTTCTGTCAACAGCTGTAATTTTCTGTTTTGAATCCTCTATCCTGTAGCAAGGAACAATATCGAACTCAAAGCCATTAAAATACCCATGAACGTAGGGATGTTCCGCATACCTTTTTATTGGATTTTCAAGAACCAATGATCCAATTTCAAGTGTATTATTTTCAATGAATTCCCTTGGATAATGTGTTGAATACCTAATGAAAATGTCAACATCCGGATTCTTTAGGTGTGTACCCTTTGCAACACTTCCAACGAGAATAGGATCGGCATCAATGTTATTCAAAAGATCCTTTATTTTTTCAATAACACTTTTTATACTTTCATCTAATCTTTTATTTTCATCATCTGTTGGTTTAATCTTTAACAGAACATCATCAAGGATGTCCATGATCCTTCAGTATCTTGATTATTGCTTCAGCAGGCTGACCGTTTGTTTCTTTCAATGCATTCTCCGCCTCTTCCCTTGTGCATCCTGTTTGCTGCATTACAAGCTGTATATCATCCTCGCTGAAGGGTAATTTTTCACCCTCCTCTTCACTTATATCACCCATAATCTGTATTATTTTCTCTCCCTGCACATTTATTATTGTTACCTTTGGATTCCTTACAACATAATTTTTTCCCTTTCCCTTTATTGTTACCTCTGTAGCCTCTATCTCCTCAGTTTTCATGCCCATCTGTTTCATCATTCTCTGTATCTGTCTCTCATTTATCCTCATCATCAAAAACACAATAACCTCTATACAAATAAATATTTTCTATTTTTCAAAAATAATCAAGATCAAGAATGTTTTTCAAATCATTTTTTATTATTTCTGGTATATGTATTTCACCATATTTGCCCCCTCCACCAGGATCAATTCTTATTTTGCCCATACGAAATGCAACAATACCATTCAATATTTTCATATCCATATCATTTTTCATTTCCCTTATTGATAGATCAACAAGTACATTTATTTCGTTACCAAACTTTGTGACAATTTTATTCCATATGTTTTCAGCCTTTTCTGATAAAGGGTTTATGTTCATGCTTTTTCCTATAATTTCAATGAGGGGTATTATTCTCAGGTATGGAGGTCTGTGTTCAGGATGAACTGGTTTTTCATAATTGGCAAGTTCATTCACCCTGTCCTTAACACCCTTCTTAATTATTCCCTTGCATTTGGGACATCTCCATGAAAATTTTTTTGCCTCATCAAGTGAATAGTGTGTATAACACCTCGTACATGCTGTTTCATTGTATTTTCCCTCCTCGGGAGGAACACCAATGTTCATGTAAATTCTTTTATTTTCAATGGCCTTTTTAATTTCATCGAATGTTGCATCATTCACATTTATCCTGTTAAATTCCCTTGCAAGTTTATTTGGATGATAGCTGTGTGCATCTGAGTTTGATAAAAAAACAATATCATTCAATTCAGATATCCTATCAGCATAATCTGTATCAGCGCTCAGGCCAAGCTCAAGGAATTTTATGTATTTTGTATAATCTTTGTAAGCATCACTTATTGAATCATGGTATGCGTATAAAGATGTCCATGGTGTAAAGGCATGTGCAGGGCCGATTAAAACATCACTCTCCCTGCAAATTTCAGCAATTTCAGCACCATCAAGTTTTATTTTCGGTCTACCGTCTATATCCATGTTCTGGGAACTTTTTGAAAATTTTTCTCTAACTTCATAAACCTTGGATATTGATGGAAACAAAAGTATGTGGTGCACTCTATTTATATCCTCAATTTCTGATGTAAGAATAAACCTTGTTTTTCTGTAAAGTAATGTTCCATCATCTATCCTTTCCAAGTTTTCGAAATTTTTAAGCCATTTTATGTTAAGTATATCACCCGAACCAATAACATCAAGGCCCTTTAATGAACCGTAGAATGAAATGTTTTCTATATTCATATCTTTACTTGTTGCACCTGATAAATAAGAATGTATATGGAAATCAACATTTATTATCATTTCACTCGGATGGTGGTTTTACCTTTAATTCCTCCTCTTTTTCACAATAGGCGGTTCTATCCCTCTTCACAAGTTCACCTATAACATATATTCCCCTTGTGTTTAGATCCATGACATCGTATGGTGATTTTACATCAAATTCAACCTTGGATAAGGGTATTGAATGTTCTTTTATCCATCTGAGATGGAAAACGGGATCACCCATCCTGTTCCTTCTTCCAAAATTCACAGGGCACTGGGAAACAACCTCAATGAATGCAAAACCCTTTGTCAGAAATGCCTCTTCTATACTTTTAACAAGCTGGTTGGGGTGTGCTGTTGTCCATCTTGCCACGTAATTGGCACCTGCTGCAGCAACAAGATCCGCAAGTGCGAATGGATATTCCCTGTTTCCATTTGGAGTTGTTGTTGTGATCATGTTGTACGGTGTTGTTGGTGCCATCTGTCCACCTGTCAATCCATAGTTTGCATTATTGACAGCAATAACCTTAATATCTATATTCCTTCTGGCAGCATGTATTGTATGGTTACCTCCGATTGCAAAAAGATCACCATCACCGCTTATAACAACAACATTAAGCTCAGGGTTTGCAAGTTTAATTCCTGTTGCAAAAGCAATTGCCCTTCCATGGGTTGTATGCAATGAATCAGCATTAATGTAACCCGGAACCCTTCCTGCACATCCAATTCCGCTCACAAAGACTGTCCTATTAATATCAAGCCTTAAATTTGAGAAAGCTTTGTATAAACAGTTCATTATTGTTCCGAGACCGCATCCCGGACAGAATTGGTGAGGCCATCTATCCTTCCTGTAAAAATTGAAGAAATCCATTTAAAGCACCTCCTCAATATGCTTTGGTTGTGGTATTTCACCACCAATTATGTTTATTGTTTCAAAATCCCTTGCCCCATATTTTCTACCCACCCTTTCAACCTCCATTGCATAACCCCTCAGGTTCATTTCTAAAACTATAATTCTCTTATCTTTTACAATATTCTTGAATTTGCTCTCGGGGAACGGCCAGAGTGTTCTCGGCCTGAAAAGACCCACATTTTTGTTTTTCAATAGTGGATAAACTGCCCTTGATGAAATTCCATATGAAACAACAATTGTTTCCGCATCAGGATTAATTATTTCAGCATCAGATATCATTTCCTCATGCTTCCTTATTTTATTAACAAGCCTTGTTACAAGTTCTCTGTGAACCTTTACATCGTTTGTGATCGGGTAACCCTTGAAGTTGTGGGTTAATCCTGTAACAGCAACATGGAAACCATAACCCACTGGTACAAAGGATGGAACAAGATCTATTTCCACTTCATTGTAATTCACAATATCTATCTTTTCAGGAACAACGATCTTTTCCACCATATGTGCTAGCTCGGCATCGGAGAGAACAATAACTGGATTCCTGAAGATGGCCGCAAGGTTGAATGCCCTTATTGTTAAATCAAACAGTTCCTGAACAGAGTTCGGTGCAAGAACAATTGTTTCATAATCACCATGGGAACCGAACCTGCTTTGCATAACATCTCCCTGTGCAACAACAGTTGGCTGACCTGTTGATGGACCCCCTCTCATAACATCAATTATAACAACAGGTGTTTCTGTCATTGCAGCATATCCTATATTTTCCTGCATAAGTGAAAATCCTGGACCTGATGTGGCTGTCATGGACTTTTTTCCTGTCCATGCAGCTCCTATGGCTGCTGCTATTGCAGACAATTCATCTTCCATCTGTATGAAAACTCCACCTTCCTCCTCCATTCTGTGCGCCATGTGTTCCATAAGTTCGCTCGATGGTGTTATTGGATAACCTGCATAGAACCTGCATCCTGCAAGTAAAGCTGCCTCAGCAGCAGCAATATTACCGGAAAGGAAATACCTACCAGGCTTTAACATTTCAATCACCCTTATATTCTATTGCATGTTCAGGACAAGTTAACCAGCATATTTCACAAAGGGGCTTTGCATTACCCTTAAGGTTAATGTTTGTGCACCTTTCCTTGTATTTCACCTCAGCAACAATGTAACCCCTTGGTGAAATTCTGT
>JAVRLI010000054.1:0-6584 GCA_031961525.1 Thermoplasmatota archaeon
GGTACAGGGAAACAAAGGAAAAGGGTATTCAGATCATTGAAAAAACCTTGAAAAAAGGAAAGATGGATATTGATACCCTAATTTCACTTTACGATACATATGGAATTCTTCCAGAAATGGTTCAGGAGATTGCAAAATCTCATGGAATAAATGTTGAGATACCTGAAAATTTTAGATCAATGGTTGCATCAAAACATGAGAAGGCACAGGAGGAAAAGGAGGAAGAGGAAGAAAAGATTGACCTTGAACCGACAGTACCATTATATTACCAGGATCCATACATGAAGGAATTCGATGCAAAGGTTATATATTCAAATGATGGTGTTATTGCACTTGACAGGACAGCATTCTATCCGGAAGGGGGTGGACAGCCAGCAGACCATGGGTATTTGATACACAATGGTATAAAAATAAATGTGATGGATGTTAAAAAATACGGTGATGTTATTTTACATTTTGTTGATTCACCTGTTGAGGTTGGATCGAAAGTTCATGGTATGATTGACTGGGAAAGAAGGTCAAGGTTGATGAAGAACCATACTGCAGCACATATTCTTCTTTACAGTGCAAGAAAGGTTCTTGGAAAGCATGTTTGGCAGGCTGGTGCGCAGAAGGATGTTTTTCTATCCAGGCTTGATATAACACATTACAAAAAGATAGGAGAAAATGAGATCAGGGAAATTGAAAGGGAGGCTTTGAAAATAATAATGGAAAACGTTCCTGTTCAGATTGAATGGATGGACAGGAACGATGCTGAGAAAAGGTATGGATTCAAACTTTATGAAGGGGGAATACCACCAGGTGAAAAAATAAGGGTTGTGAAGATAGGTGAATATGATGTTGAGGGCTGTGGCGGTACACATGTATCAAGAACGGGCGAAATAGGTTTCATAAAAATTGTTAAGGAGGAGAGATTACAGGATGGTGTCTCAAGGCTTATATTTTCATCAGGCCCAGGTGCACTTGAGATCATACAGAACCAGGAAAAATTGCTCAATGAATCTTCTGGCATATTAAGGGTTCAACCAGATAATCTTCCCAAAGCGGTTGAAAGGTTTTTCAACGAATGGAAGGAACTTAAAAAAGAAAATGAATCTTTAAGGGAAGAGTTGTTGAGGATGAAAATTGAAACATTGAAACCTGAGAGAGAAATAAAAGAAATAAAAATTTACAGAATAAATGTTGATGATAACGATATTGCTAAAATACCAAGATTTTTCAAAAAAGAAAAATCCATACTTATAGCATGCGGGAAAAATGTTGGAACAATTCTTGATAATTCAGGAATTGAAATATTAAATAAAATTGATCTTAAGGGAAAAATTAATAAAAATGTGTTCATTGGAAGGCTACCGGATTTAAATGAAATAATTGAAAAGATGGGAAGGATAATAAAATGATGGATCCCAATCTTTACCTCATAGATTCAACGGTAAGGAAATACTTCTATGTTTACGAGACAAAGCTCTTTCCAGAGTATGTGGAATTCAAGGTTGTTTTACCAGATGACAAAAAGCAGATTGAGGAAAATTTCAGATCCCTCTGGAATGAGCTAAAAAAACATAACTTTGCTCCAACACTTCAGCCCTTAAAGAATGAATATGTTATACAGGTTTTTCGTCTTCCCGAGGAAAGGTTCCACAGGATCCATATTAACATAATATTCCTTATCGCAACTTTAATTACAACAACAATCGCCGGTGCATTCAACTATGCTGGGTATTTCAACATTAATCCATACACATTAAATTCCTTTCTAATGGGTGCAATTACGTTTGCCCTTCCCCTCCTTGCAATATTGGGTTTACATGAATTGGGTCATTACTTTGCAGCAAAAAGGCATAATGTAAAGGCATCATTACCATTTTTTATACCTGCACCACCAATGATAGGAACACTTGGCGCATTTATATCATTGAGGGAACCTATACCAGACAGAAAGGCCCTGCTTGATATTGGTTTTTCAGGCCCCATTGTTGGTTTCCTTGTTGCAATACCTGTTGCATTGATAGGCAATTATTTGAGCATTATATATCCTCCTGCACTCCAGGATACAACAGTTCTTACATATATACAGTTGCCCTTATTTTATGAACTTTTAAATCTATTTATTCCCATAAGAAACGTTTATCCAACTGTTCTCGCTGCCTGGGTTGGTTTCATTGTTACTGCAATAAATCTTTTCCCCATAGGGCAGCTTGATGGTGGTCATATTGCTCGTGCAATTCTTGGAGAAAGATCAAGATATCTGGGTTACATATTCCTTGCTATTCTTCTTATTTTGGGAATATTTTACCTTGGATGGCTTCTTTTTGCCCTGCTTGTTTTATTGCTTGGTTTAAGGCATCCACCTTCACTCAACGAAGTAACAAAGGTGGGGAAAAAGGGATACGTTGTTGGCGTAGTATCCCTTTTACTTGTTGTTGGTACATTCACACCAATTCCAATCACCCAGGTGACATTAACAGAGAATTTTTCAGTTAGTTCATATTACAATAACACACTGGTGCTCGGATCCATAAATGAAACATCCGGATACATTGTTGTGAAAAATACTGGAGAGAAAATGCTGAATTTAACAGTAATGTACACAACAAATGATAGCCTCGGAATAAAAATAAAAAATTATGTTTCTGATCTTCCAGTTAATTCTGTAACAAGGTTAAATTTCACAGTTTATGCCCTACCTGAAACACTGCCCAAAAACAATGCATCAATAACAGTTTATCTGAAAAGCAATTTAACAGGAATAACGAACTACACAAAAATTAATCTTATAGTTTATTCACTCTCAAAGGAATTAATATGGGTACCATCAAATGTTACAATATATTCACCATACTTGAATGCAACTCTTGTTAACATGGGAAATGAAACAATAAATGTTTCTGTTCCTGTATCAAATACACAATACAACGTGATATATAATGCCACAATTTTCAACAACATGGTACTATTGAATCCAGGGCAGAGCGTTAAATTCACATTTATTTTCAAAAATTATGGTAGTTATGTAATAATTGCACATTATTATCTTCAGGCATCGGTTTTAAGTGTAAACTATGTATGAAAATATTTTCACAATAACATCAAAAAACGGTAAATCTAGAACAGGTCTGTTAAAAACACCACATGGAATAATAGAAACTCCCGTATTCATGCCAGTTGGAACAAAAGGTACTGTGAAAACGTTATCATCTGAAGAACTTGAAAAACTTGGTGCAAAAATGATTATTTCAAATTCACTCCATCTTTATCTCAGACCTGGTCTTGATGTAATTGAGAAATTTGGATCTTTGCGTAATTTTATGAACTACAGGGGATCCATATTCACCGATAGCGGAGGTTTCCAGGTGATAAAGGAACATTTCTTCATAAGCGCAAACGAAAATGGTATAAATTTTAAATCACCCATGGACGGTAGAAGAATAACTCTCACACCTGAATTGAGTGCGGAGATACAGAATTCCCTCGGTTCAGATGTTGCCATGGCCCTCGATTACTGCATACCTTATGGGAACACAAAAAGGAAGGTGGAAAAAGCAGTGAAATTAACATATGAATGGGCAAAGAGATTCCATTCATCAAGGAAAGGTATAATGTTCGGCATTGTCCAGGGAGGAGTATTCAAGGATCTAAGGGAGACAAGTGTTAATCAAATAACATCACTGGATTTCCATGGTTATGCCATAGGTGGTCTTTCAATAGGTGAGCCAAAGGAAACAATGTATGAAATTCTTGAATACACAGCGAACCTTTTACCTGAAGATAAACCAAGGTATTTCATGGGTCTTGGATCACCTGTTGATATTGTAAGGGGTGTAATGCTCGGCATAGATGTTTTTGATTCAGTTTTTCCAACAAGGAATGCAAGGCACGGTATGGTTTTTACATCAAACGGAATGATAAACATAAGGAATAAAATTTACAGGTATGACACGAGACCTATTGATGAGAACTGTGATTGTTTTGTATGTAAAAATTATTCGAGATCATACCTTCACCATCTTATGAAGGAAAAGGAAATTCTTGCCCTTCGTTTATTATCTTACCATAATGTTCACTATACTCTAAGGTTGATGGAAAGGATAAGGAATGAAATAAAAAATGGAAACATTGAAAGGTTTTATGAAGAATTAAAGGAAAAATATGGATCAGGGGACTAGTTTCATTATTCTCTTTAAAGCATCCTTCCTTTCCTGGGAATCCAGACCATCTATGATGTTTTTTAAGAAATCTATGCTCTCATCGTATGCCTTTCTATCAACTGGTCTCGGAACACCATCCTTACCGCCTAGAGCAAAGGAATACTTAACAGGATCCTTCCATGATACCTGGGATCCATATATCAATGTTGCAATGTATGCCAGTGCCCTGATTGTTGATGCGCCCATACCCTTGAACATGACAATTTCCTCATAGTTTTTTGGCTGGAATTCATATATTTCCCTCAAAGCATCCCAGTTTATTTTCCAGGGCATCTTTATTACCCTTTGATCTGTGAAATCCTCAATGGTTAGCATATTTTTCTTTATTGTTACAACATCATTCTTAATTTTCAGGGGATTATCTTTAACAATTTCAAGGGTTGTTTTCCTCGTTTCTTCACTCTTTGATGATGTAAGATCAAGAACCCTTTCAAAGGAAATATCAGAAACAATGCCTGAATGTGGTTCATTAACGTATTCCTTAACATTTTCACCAAGCCAGTGGTATCTCCTTGCATATTTTTCATTGTAGTTTAAACCCTGCTGAACAACAGCCCATTTTCCCTCATCCGTAATTATCATTGCATGAAAATAGATGCTGAAACCATCTTGGATCAGGTTATTATCAACCCTTGCTGATATTTTTGATGAATAAATTAGTTTATCCTTGTTTTTCAAACCATATTTGTTTGATATGATTTCTATATCCTCGGGTGTTTTAAGACCTGCCAGAGCCTTTCCTCCAGCTATTGCCAGCCCTATATCTTTATTTTTCAAATATTCCTTAAGTGCACCGATTAGAACGGTTGTTGTCCCTGATGAGTGCCAGTCAAATCCGACAACGAGAGAAAACGCCTGGAAAAATAAAGGATTTGAGATTCTCCTTAAAAATTCATTTTTTCCATATGAATCAACTATTATTTCAGCTATTTCACCTGATAGTTTAACCATTCTTTCAAACAGCCAGGGTGGTGCTTTGCCGTAATGCAAGGGCAAATCAATTGAACCTGTCTTTTTCACATTTTTACAATCTATTCACCATATAAATTTTTTTCATTCACAATACATTTAAAGAGCAAACTATTGGATTCTTTTAATTCTTTTGTACCTGTACCTTAGAAACCATGGATATCTATTTTTGAATTCCATTTTTTCCAAATTATTTTTACTGCATATCAATATAATGCTCATTTCCGTAGGATATGTCCAGACCCTGTAAACAAAAAATTTTTTCTTCAGTATTGAAACATATTTTTTTAGGGATCTCCATCCCATAAACATGAATGCATAGTTGATGGCAAGGAGACCATTATCCTTTAAAATTCTTGAAACATTTTTTGAAAAATCTTCCGTAAGAAACTGTTCAGGTATTTTTGAATTTGAGTATGCATCAAGAATAATCATGTCATACTTTTTATTGGTATTTTTAACGAAATTGAATCCATCATCCAGGTAAATATTTTCATTTATTACATCAGGATAAAACTTTTTTGACAGTTCCAGGCTTGATTTGCTTATTTCAACGATATCAAACTTAACATTTTTTCCAAAAATTTTCCTGACCTGGTATACAAGTGCGCCTCCACCCAGACCTATTATTAAAACAGATGGATCTTTAAAATTTTCAAAAAGTGGTAGGAAAAAGTCCCAGTATCCATAGGAAAAAATGGCTTTTTTATTAATCCTTGAATAAATAAATCCATTGTACTTCGCCACCCTGTATGCACCATTTTCAATTATTATCCATTTATCATCCGAACCATCCATTTCATACGTTTTCCTTATTGAAATCCTACCTGGTTCAATGGAAATCAATAATTTTTAAAGTGAGATTCTATTTTTTATGTTTAAGGTAAATGTTGAATACCAGAAGCCAGACCGAAAGGAACAGAGCCTCCATTATTTCAGGTATTGCCTTTCCCTGATGAATTATTAGGGGATATATTGATACAAGGGCGAAAATTGCCATAATAATGTTGAAAACACCTATCCAGTTCTTTTTGTAAGTGTAGTATGATCCCGTTAAAATCATACCAACCGGAACAAGAATAAAGAAACCCTCTGAAACAATAAGATGAATGTGATCGGGTGAATTCTCTGTGAAAATTCCTATCAGAGCAAGGCATATTGTTCCAATAATAAGGAAAATTGATGAAGCCTGCAAAAATTTCCTTCCTGAAAATTCCTTAAAAACACCTATGGTAAATATTGTGTTTATTATACCACCGATTACAAGGGTGGCGTTGAAAAGTATCATTGGTACTGTACCGAAAAGACCTCCACCTATATCACTCAAATAGTTGTTCACCCATGAAAATCCAGGAGAGATCAAAGCCGAAATAGTAACAAAAACTATTGTAAAAATTGGACCTATTA
>JAVRLI010000055.1:0-6280 GCA_031961525.1 Thermoplasmatota archaeon
AATTGTTACGGTTTTTGCATTTTCAACGGAAAATTTCAGAAGGAGTGAAAGGGAGGTAAGGGCCCTAATGAATATTTTTAAGGAGACGATTCAAAAGGAGCTTGAGGATAAAAGAATACATGAAAACAGGGTAAAAATAAGGTTCATAGGGAGAAGGGATTTAATTCCAGAGGATCTAAAAGAACAGGTAGAGAAGATTGAAAAAATGACTGAAAATTATGATAATTACATTTTAAACATTGCAATAGCCTATGGTGGAAGGGAGGAAATATTGAAGGCTATAAGGGAGATTGCATTTGATGTGAAAAATAATTTATTGAACCCTGAGAAAATAGATGAGGATGTTGTAAGGAAGCACCTTTACACTGGGGATCTACCTGATCCCGACCTTATTTTAAGAACATCAGGCGAGGAAAGGGTATCAAATTTCCTCCTATGGCAGATGGCATATTCCGAATTATATTTCACAGATGTATACTGGCCTGAATTTTCAAAGATAGATTTTCTCAGGGCAATACTATCATACCAGAAAAGATCAAGAAGGTTTGGTACATAAAGTATTTAATAATGTGATGAATTTTCTAAATCATCATGAACAGATCAAGGTATTATGGTGTTTATGAAAGGGGCGGTGAATATTACACAAAGAATTTAGTCAAAGGTCCATTTTTTGGAGAAAAAATTGTGAAGGAAAAGAATGAAGAATACAGGTACTGGGATCCATACAGAAGCAAGCTATCGGCTGCAATGAAAAAGGGTCTCAAAACTTTTCCATTCAGGGTTGATTCCCATGTTCTTTATCTTGGAGCATCATTTGGGAATACAGTTTCCTATATTTCAGATATTTGTAGTGAAGGTAAAATTTTTGCAATAGAAAAGGCCATAAAACCATTTTCATCACTCTTAACCCTTTCAGGTTTAAGAAAAAACATTTTCCCAATACTGGAAGATGCAAACCATCCAGAAAGGTTCAATATTTTTGTTGATTTTCCTGATATAATTTACCAGGATATAGCACAGAAGGAACAGACAGAAATATTTTTAAAAAACCTTGATTTCTTTGAAACAGTAAAAACTGCTTTTCTATTTTTAAAGACAAGGGCTGTTGATACAGTTTCAGATCCAAAAACCGTACTTAACAATGAAATAAAAAAGATTGAAAATGTTTTTGAGGTAATAGATATACATCCCTTTGAAAGGGACCATTTCCTGATTGTGGTGAAAAGATGAAGGATAAAAGGATTGTAATAACAGGCGGTGCGGGATTCATAGGCTATCATACAATTAAAAAGCTGTACGGGGAGAATGAAATAACTGTAATTGACAACCTTTCAAATGGAAGAATTGAAAATATAAGGGAATTCGGTGAAAAGATTAAATTTTTGAAGGGGGACATAAAGGATCTCGATTTTCTTAAAATGAAAATGAAGGATACGGATATTGTTATACATCTTGCAGCAAACCCTGATGTAAGGATAGGAGAAATTGATACAAAAAAGGATCTATATGAAAATGTTATTGGAACTTACAATGTTCTTGAGGCAATGAGAATCAATGATATTAAGGATATAATATTCTCATCATCATCAACTGTTTATGGAGAATCACCAATAAACACCCCTGAGGATTATGGCCCCATGGAACCAATTTCATTTTATGGTGCATCAAAGCTTTCAGGTGAAGCATATATTTCATCATTTTCCCATATTTTTGGAATAAGGGGATACGTTTTCAGGTTTGCAAATGTTATAGGACCAAGGGGAACGCATGGTGTAATCTACGATTTTATTAAAAAACTGAAAAATAATAATAAAAGCCTTGAGATCCTCGGTGATGGCACACAGACAAAATCATACCTTTATGTTGATGACTGTGTTGATGGCATGATCTTTGGTTATGAAAGGTCCGAGAAAAATTACAACGTTTTCAACCTTGGAAGTGAGGATTACATAAATGTTAAAAGGATAGCGGAAATAGTTGTTGAGGAAATGAAACTTGGTGATGTGAAATTCATTTTTAAACCAGGACCGGAGGGTAGGGGATGGAAGGGTGATGTTAAAACAATGTTACTATCCATAGAAAAGATGAAAAAAATTGGATGGAAACCAAAGTATAATAGTGAAATGGCTGTTAGATTAACTGTAAAAAGTCTTCTTGGTGAATTGTTATGAACATAAGAAAAATACCAACAGCAGTTGCGGCATTTGATAGCATAATAAAAGGCGGTGTTCCGGAGGGTTCGGTTGTTCTTCTCTTCGGTGAGCCAGGTGCAGGAATGTTTGAATTTTCCATTACATCGGCAAGCAAGTTATCCTTAATAAAAAAAAGACCTGAATTTATGAAGGAGATACTTGGAGGCTACACGGAAAACATTTACATACCATCAAAAACACTCTATATCAGTTTCACGAAGAGTGATGAGGAGATAAAAAGATTCGTTACACTCAGCATTGAGGAGGATCTGAGTAATTCATTCTTCGATAACCTTGTTGTTAAGGATCTTTCTTCAATCTATTTCAGAAGGAGTTTCATACCCAAATCCTGGATATCACAGAAATCAATTCTTGTTCAATCGAACGAGGATCTTTTCCAGGAGGTTGTAAAATTCCTGAACGATTATGGGGATGACAGCATAATAATAGTTGATTCTCTCACAGATCTTTTTACCAATCCTTCCATAAATGAACAGGCAATAATCGATATAATAAAGGGTCTTGTGAAGGTTTCAAAGAAATGGTCCAGTTTGATCTATTTAATACTTAATGAAAAAATTGCATCGGAAAGAATGGAACAGATAATTTTCGATGCTGTTGATGGAATACTTTTCTTCAAATGGTACAGTTCAGAGAAATATTCACAGAGGTACAGGTACCTTTATGTTTTAAAGTTCATTGGTGTTTTACCCCATATTGAGGAAGAAAGGGTAATCAGGTTCAAAACTAAGGTAGATTTTAAGAATGGATTTGTTGTTACATACACTGAAAAGATAAGGTGATTGAAATGGAAAGAATAGAATCCGGTATAAAGGGTCTTGACGATCTTTTGAACGGTGGTATTCCATACGGTCATACTGTTGCTGTTATCGGTCCCTTTGGATCCGGAAAGACAACAATGGCCATGCAGTTCATTTATCATGGGCTTACAAAAAATGAAAAATGTGTTTACATAAGCCTTGAGGAGGATAGGGATTCTATAATAAAAACAGCCAGGGAATTTTCCTGGAATTTTGAGGAATACATGGATAAGAGTCTTTTACTTGTTAAACTTGATCCCGAGGATGCAAAATCAACCATGACAAGGGTCGAGAATGATTTAACACAGGAAATTTCCGATTTTGGAGCGAAAAGAGTTGTTCTTGATTCAGCCACACTTCTCACAATGATGTTTCAGGAGGAGCATGAAAAAAGAAGGATTTTATTTTTAATGTCAAATGCTGTAAAAAAGGCAGGTGCAACATCAATCTTTACTGGCGAATCGAAACCTGACAATCCAATGGTCTCAAGGGATGGTTTTCTTGAATATGTTGCCGATGGCGTTATTCTTTTGAACCAGATACCATTGAAGGAAAAGTATGAACTAAGGCTTGTGTTACAGATTCTAAAAATGAGAAGAACAAACCATTCAAGAAAAATGCATCCCTTCTATATAGGAGAAAAAGGGATAGAGGTTTTGGCTGATGTTGATCTACTCTGAATAACTTTCTCCCTTCTGGAAATTCTTTGTTACATAATCTATAAGAAGATTCCTGTCCTTTCTTAGATGTGATTCATACCACTTTGTTATTATGTTGAAAAGAACATCATGTATTTCATCTATGGATGCATCAGATAATGGTTTATCATAGAGTATATACTGTGTGTAAACCCTTTTCCATCCAGAATATTTGTAATACCTTTCACCCTCATTGTATTCGAATATGAGCCTTACCCTTTCACCATTTCCCGGGTTTGTGTAAATTATTTTTAAAGAATCCCCGGTCCTTCCCTGTTCTCTTGTTGTATCTGTGAATGATATGAGGTTAACGTTTCCAAAGTTAAAATCTTCCTTTAGCTTCCAGTTTGTTGGGAAATCTATGAATGTTGCCCACTGTGTGTAGGGTGGTTCAAGATTAAAGTGAACATTAATGTCACCAAATTTCAGGTAAACCTTCCATAGATCCTGTATAAGTGTTGCATTTAAGTCTGCCTTTTTGCCAGATTCCGTGTTAATACTTTTTAATATTTCCTCAGTTTTTTTGTTAAGTTCACTTTCAAGTTTGCTAAACCAATCTTCACTTCCCTTTTGATCAGGAGTTTTTGCAACCATATTTGATCCCTGATATAGTAAGGTTTTATCTTTATATAAATCTTATGATGGAACTTTTTGTGAATTTTTTTAAAAATTAACAATTTTAATATACAATGGGATCATTACCAAATTAGGTGAAAACATGAGGAATGTTATAATAATGGGTGCTGCTGGAAGGGATTTCCATAATTTCAATGTTTATTACAGGAACAACAAAAATTACAGGGTTGTTGCATTCACAGCAACTCAGATACCAAATATTGAAAACAGAAGGTATCCACCTGAACTTGCCGGACCTCTATATCCTGATGGTATTCCAATTTATCCTGAAGAGGAATTACCTGAATTGATTAGAAAATTCAATGTTCAGGAGGTTGTTTTTGCATACAGTGACGTAAGCCATGAATATGTTATGCATAAGGCTAGTATTGCACTTGCAAATGGTGCAGATTTCGTTTTACTTGGACCGGAGTCAACAATGATAAAAAGTAAAAAGCCTGTTGTATCTGTTTGCGCGGTTCGAACTGGATCAGGTAAAAGCCAGACAACGCGAAAGGTATCGGAGATCTTGAAGAGTATGGGAAAAAAGGTTGTTGTGATAAGGCATCCAATGCCCTATGGTGATCTGGTTAAACAGAAGGTGCAAAGGTTTGCAACGTTTGATGATCTGGATAAATATGAATGCACGATTGAGGAAAGGGAGGAATATGAGCCACATTTAAGGAACGGTACTGTTGTTTATGCAGGTGTTGATTATGAGGCAATATTAAGGCAGGCAGAAAAGGAGGCAGATATAATACTCTGGGATGGTGGAAACAACGATTTTCCATTCTACAAGCCGGATCTACATATTGTTGTTGCTGATCCACATAGAGCAGGGCATGAAATTACGTATCATCCGGGTGAAACAAACCTGAGAATGGCTGATGTTATCATTATAAACAAGGAGGAAACAGCATCCTGGGAGAATATTCAGACAGTAAGGGAACATATTGCCCAGGTGAATCCAAGGGCAATTGTGATAGATGCAGCATCACCATTCTTTGTTGAAAACCCAGAATTGATCAGGGGAAAGAGGGTTCTTGCCATAGAGGATGGACCAACTTTAACACATGGTGAAATGAGTTATGGTGCCGCTGTTCTTGCTGCAAAAAAGTTCGGTGCAGCTGAACTGGTTGATGCAAAACCATATGCAGTGGGATCCATAAAGGCAACATATGAAAAATACAAACAGATACACAATTATCTCCCAGCAATGGGTTACGGTGAGGAACAGATAAAGGAACTTGAGGAAACAATTAACAACACACCCTGTGATGTTGTTGTAAGTGCGACACCAATTGATCTCCAGAGAATAATAAAAATAAACAAGCCTGTTGTGAGGGTTCGATATGAACTTGATGAAATTGGTAAACCTGATCTTACGGACATTCTGAAGGAATTCATCAAAAAACTTTAATTTTTTTAATGATAATTCTAACACCGCAGGAAGCTGCAATAGGATCAGCGATCGTTGTAATCATTTACAAAAACACGGCCAGAAAGCTTCGCTGTTTAAGGCGGGATGAATCGCCAAAATGTTTATTAAGAAATTTTATATATATTAAACAATGCAGTTGAAATCAACCCGACATTCAGTATATCTGTTCAACTATCATATTATTTTCATACCAAAGTATAGGAGACATGTTCTAACAGGGGAAATAACAGAGAAACTCAAAGAGATATTCTATGAAATAGCGTATAAGTATGAGATGGAGATAATAGCGGTGGCGGTAATGTCAAGATCTCTAAATCAATTTGTATTAGCACCGACAAGATATGTCCCATCTCAGATTGTAAAGTATTTCAAGGGCATATCTTCAAAATTGTTAAAAAAATATTTTCCAGATTTTGCATTCAAGGCATCGCATACAAAGACAAGGGCATATTTTGTATCCACAGCGGGTAATCTCAGTAGTGAGATCATAAAGCAGTATATAGAGATGCAAAT
>JAVRLI010000056.1:0-6347 GCA_031961525.1 Thermoplasmatota archaeon
AATACGAGTTTGATACGTAAGGAGACGCTCTTTCCCTACGCGACGCTCTTCCGATCTATACTATTATCTTAAAAAATCCAAAATTCCGCACATTTTTGTTATTGATGTATTAGGATTGCTGAATCATCTATTACATTTACAAAGGTTTCAGGAATAAAGCTTACGATGGGTGTTATACATAACAATTTTTATGGCCAAAAGCATCTTGAAATTGTTGAAAAACCTTTTCTTGAAAATAATGTAAAAATTATTGGTGAAATTCCCCATGATGAGAAAATAAAAAGGAAGGAAAGACACCTAGGTCTATACACTTTTTTGAAAACAGTGATTTGAGGAAAAAGATTGAAAAAGTTGACGGATACCTTGATCTTTACTTCCTCGATGATCTTCCAGAATTTAAGTGCTATTATAAAGAAAATTTTAGAAGAATTGATAATTTTAGAACATATGTAGCCATGGACAGATTTTTTAACTTTTATTATCAGTATAACCTTTCATTACTATCAAGCATATCCCAGGTAAATTACTTTTCAAATCTAAAGAATGAAACTGTTGATGATGCAAACATGATTTACATTGGTGATGGGTATCCAGAAATTTATAAGGAAAAATTATCGATGAACAGAAAAACAATTGATTCTTTGATTGAATTAATCAACAACGGTAAATTAATTTACAATGAATGCAGTGGAGTTATGTATCTTTCGAAGGATAAAAAATATCCTAGTGGGAGTTTTTTCTTCATCAATAATTGAGAATTCAGGTTTAAAGCTTGGTTATACCTATTTAAAAGCAACTTGAGATTATTTTTTCCTAAAAAAGGTGAAACAGTAAAGGGTCATGAATACCACTATTCCTTTATGTTGAATGGTAAAAACTTTGCATTGAGCGTTTTAATGGGTAAAGTGTTAATTGTTACGATGTTTTAATGAATAAAAGAGCCTTTGCCCAGTACACACATATACATTTTTCCCACACAGAAGGAAAATAATTAAATATTTAGAAAAGGTTTATAAGTAGGAATTTATATACAAAATTCAATGGATGGAAATACGGGGACCAGATTACGTGTAGAAACATTTTTCAAAGAAGCTTGTCCCTACTGTAAGGATGGAAAAACATGCAGGTTCCATTCAATACTTGATGAAATTGGCATAGATCCAATGAATGGGAAGATAATTGATATAAGAAGACTGGATAAAGGGAAAAAGTACAGTATAAGATTATTATACCATGGAAAATCACAGAAATCTCTTGAGATCACAGTTTCCATCCCAAATCCTCAGATAAGTCTTATAGTTGAAAATGGTAAAGAAAGGAAAAGCATAATGACTTTCCATTATTCACCCAAAATCTACCATGAAATTTTCCTCATAGCCAATGAAGGGGATATTGAAAAATTGAAAAACATAAATGAAGAAAATTTCAAAAAGGCATTCAGAAACACATTCGGGGATTGATGGAATAGTTTTTATTCATAAAAAAGATTTAACTAGGCATGGATGGCATTGAAATTTTCCTGTTAGGCATAATTATCTTACTTGTTTTGATTTTAATAATACAGGATTATATTCACAGAAAAAATGTTAGTAATATTGCTTTAAACATTTTCAGGGAATGGGCATCAAAAACGCTTGAGAATGAAAGAGAAAATATTAGAAAGGAAATTGATGAAAATTTAAGAAAGGAATATGAATTAAAGCTAAAGGAATGGCAGGATAGTTACACTGAAAAAATAAGAGAAGAGGCAATTAAAAAATCACAGAATGTACTTAAGGGGAAGGTAACAGAACAGATTTTTCCATACTTTGCAAACTTTCCTTACGATCCAAGGGATGTTAGGTTCCTTGGATCACCTGTTGATCTAATAGTTTTTTCGGGTCTCAGGGAAAAAGGATTTGTTGAAAAGATTGTATTTATTGAAGTGAAGACAGGAAAGAGCAGGCTGAGTGAATCGGAGAGGAGTGTTAGGGATGCTGTGGAGAAAAAACTCGTTGATTATGAAATAATAAACATTGAAGACTTCACAGGAACCTCAGAGTAATTTTTTTCGTTCCTTTCTGATTCTCTTCTATTTTGTAAATTTTCTTCTGTACCTTTTCAAGCACAGCATCTATGTAACCGGATACAAAGGTGGAATATTCATCATTTTTTATGTTTGATATTTTTATCACAAAGGTTTTTTCACTGAGTGCTGTGTAATCTACAGGAAAAGCAGGAAGGTATTTTCTTAGGTTATCAACTATGCCCGAAACTATTGATGAATTCTTTTCAAAGATTGAAAACACCTTCATTGCAGGTGTGGAGAACTTTTTACCGTAGCTATAGCCCAGCTGTGTTAAAAGTTTTCTGTCCCCAAGGGCCTCGGATGATGCATATAGAACCCTTTCAAAATAACCTGGAGAGAATTCTTCACCAGGATCTATTGATTCCAGACTTGGTATTATGAGGTTTCTTTCGTTCACCTTTTTATGGAAAACCTCTATGCCGCTCACTCCTTTTTTCTCCTGAACAAAATCCGCCATATACCTTAGGGCCGATCCACTTACCATTCCTATCACCTTCTGTCATATATTTTTTAAATTTTGTATGAATTTTGTCAGACGTATATCGCACAGGTATTATTTAAAACTTTTGGTTAAATTAACCATATTCACAAAGTTTATTTAATCAATTTTGATAGTGGTTTAATGGTGTTTGAATGGTTAAAACAATGGCAGTTTTGGGTTTACAGTTTGGGGATGAGGGTAAAGGTAAAATTATAGATTATTTATCATCAAAGTTTGATATTGTTGCAAGGTATCAGGGTGGTGCAAATGCTGGCCATACTGTTGTTGTGTCTGGTAAAACCTATAAATTTCATTTGATTCCAAGTGGAATTCTAAACAGAAAAATATGTGTTCTCGGAAACGGAATGGTTATTGATCCTGTTGAACTATTAAAGGAAATGGACATGGTGGGTGAATATTCACCACTGAAAAGAATTTTGATATCCGAAAGGGCCCATGTTGTTTTACCATTCCATAGTGAAATGGACAGAATTGAGGAGGAAATAAAATCGAGCGGTAAAGTTGGCACGACGGGAAAGGGTATAGGACCTGCTTATCAGGATAAGTATGGAAGGATTGGCATAAGGTTAGCTGATCTCCTTGATAAAAATATTCTTGAAAAAAAGATTGAAATGAACTTAAAGTTCAAAGAAAAATTTTTGAATGAAAAGTATGATGTGAAAAAGATAACGGATGAATACTGGAGGATTGGAAAAAAATTAAAAAGAAATATTGTTGATACATCAATTTTCCTGAGAAAAAGTATAGAGAATGGAAAAAGTGTTCTCTTTGAGGGTGCGCAGGGCACTCATCTTGATGTGGATTTTGGAATGTATCCCTATGTTACAAGTTCAAACACAACAGTTGGTGGTGTTATAACAGGACTAGGAATTCCACCAAAATATGTTGGCAAAGTCATGGGTGTAATGAAGGCATACACAACAAAGGTGGGAGAGGGACCTTTTCCAACAGAAATCAAAGATAATATTGCAAAATATATACTTGAAAAGGGAAACGAATATGGAACAACAACAGGCAGACCCAGAAGGATAGGATGGCTTGATCTGAACCTTGTAAAATATTCCGTAAATCTTTCAGGTGTAAATTATATAGCAATAAGCAAAATTGATATTCTTTCAGGATTGGATACTGTCAAGGTTGCCTATGCCTACAGAATTGGAAATAAAAAAATAAGGAGTTTACCATCCAGGGTGGATGATATACAGAAACTTGAACCTGTTTACAGAGAATTTGAAGGATGGGAATTTACTGGAGAGGATGTTAAAAAGGATATACCCAGGAATATGATGAAATACATAAGGTTCATAGAGAAATTTACAGGTGCGAAGGTCAGGATACTTTCCCTTGGACCTGCAAGGGAAAATACAAAACTTCTAGGCCCCATTTAATTCCTTCTTTAACTCATCCAGTTTCTTCTCAAGATCCTTTAATGCCTCCCAAAGTGTTTTTTTAAACTCTTCAACGTTACCTATAATTTTTGCTCCATCTGGTGTTGCTCCTATCATTCCCTCAAGTTCAAGTATTCTTAAAGAATACCTTACCCTGTGTGGTGGCATGTTCAAAATCTGGGATATTTTCATAATTCCTATCGGACCTTCCTTTTCAAGTAAGTTCAAAATCTTCAAATGCCTTTCAACAAGCTTTATTTCCTCAATCGCATCCGATAGAATGGAATATTTTTCCATCCTTTTACCTCCATGATATGTGATAACACACTGGTATTTTAACATTTTCTGATATTTATTTATAGGTTTATTCATTATCTTTAACCATGAATCCGGTTGAATTGAAAAGAATAGCTGGAAGGGAAGCAATAAAGTACATTGAGAATGATATGGTCATTGGTGTTGGTTCCGGATCAACAGTAGAGCAATTTATAATAGAACTTTCAAAGGTAAAGGAAAATTTCAAAAACATCTTCACTGTTCCAAGTTCTTATAGAACTGAAACTCTACTTAAAAACTATGGTTTTAAGCTCCTGGATCTTGAAAAAAAGGTTGATGTTTACATAGATGGTGCGGATGCCATAGATAGAAATTTGAACCTTATAAAGGGGGGTGGAGGTGCACTTACAAGGGAAAAGATACTTGCATACAATTCCAAAAAAAGGATAATAATAGCGGATGAAAGTAAAATTGTTGAAAACATATTCCAGAGAAAGGTTCCTGTTGAAATATTAATATTTGGATATTCAGTAACGATGGAAAATCTAAGAAAAATTTCACTTTCAGCCCAATTGAGGAAAAATGAGGAATACCCATTTATTACAGATAATGGAAATTACATTGTTGATTTACAGATAAGTGAAAATGAGAAGCCGGAAAATATGAACGTAAGGATAAAATCAATTCCCGGTGTTGTTGAACATGGTATTTTTATAGGATTTGCAAACCTTGCAATTATAGCAAAAAATGATGGATCAGTAGAACTTTTTGAGTGATTCAACAAGCATTTCAAGTTTTGATATACTGTTCTTTTTTTCTTCCTCAATTTCTTTAAGTATCTCTTCGAATGGTTTTGCAAGTCTGTAAAGTCTGACAGGCCTTCCCTTACCTTCCTTTCTCACACTCTTCTTTTTTATCCAGTTTTTTGAAAGTAGATATTGAATCGCAACAGATACCTCGGGCTGTCTCATTCCAGCATTAAATTCAATATCAACGGCCATTGCCTCATCATGGTACCTTAAATATGCAAGTGTTTTTGCAACATTTTTGGGTAAACCAAGCTGAATCAACAGGTTTGATAGTTCAGTAAATTCATCCTCCATTATTTATCACCTATATTGATATTAAAAAAATGGTATATTAAATTTTCTATTTTCAAATTTTACAATTAGAAAATTTATTATACTTTTAAATTCTAAATCATTCCAATGAAAGAACTTGAAATAATTAATGATCCCCTTGTAATAAAAACGGCATTTGAAAGAACAAGGAATCAGATACTGCAGATTTTAAGGATAAGGGAAATGAGTATAGAGGAGATTTCAGAATTTTTAAAGAAGGATAAATCAACAATATACAGACATATAAAAAAGATGGAAAAACTTGGCCTTGTTAAACCTGTGAAGAAAAAAAAGGGAAAGAAAAATGAAGTTGTTTTTTATGGAAGAACAGCAAAAACTTTTATAATTTCAACTGAAACTTTCTTTAAAAGCGAGGATCTAGCTGAGTTAAGGGAAAGGAAAAAAATGGAAACAATAGAAATACTTGAGAATATGGGATTCCGTGTGAAGGATCAGGAAAAATTTGAGAAATACTTTTATGAAATGAACAAGTTTGCCTTCGAAAAAATTTTTGAATACAGGAAGGATCTTGATTATAACACACTGAGAGAAATATATACAATTATTTCAATAATATATATTGGAAATAAAATAAACGATTTCCTTTCAAACTTCGAAATAAGGGATAAAAAATTTAAGTATTCCTTATAATTGACATGTGAGGTAAAGAGCCCAAGGGCAACTGACGTTGAAAACCGAAAGGTTTTCGATGAGGAAAGTCCCCTCTCATGAGCCAACTCAACCTGTCGCAAGACAGGATCCCGAGAGGGATGGCAATGGCACAGAAACGACACAGCCCGGGGACAGGATGAATCTTTGTGAAGAGGACGTTCCCCGGGATATGTTGAAACGGCCAACCTTGAGTGAGCAAGCCCAAACAAACACTGTGATAGGGCTCTTGAGTGTTGGGTAGGGCGCATAGTCAAATGTTGCCTGAAACAGAAAGGGGCTTACTATGGGCACTTTACCTCACTTTTATTATAAAAAGCAGC
>JAVRLI010000057.1:0-6189 GCA_031961525.1 Thermoplasmatota archaeon
ATAATCATAATTAATGAAATAAATATAACATCAGCATATTTAACAAATGAGAGGAGCGAAATGTTCATACCATAGGTTATAAAAAATATTGCTGAAAATGCATGCTTGAATGGAATTAACTTTTTTTCAATTTCTCTCGCGTAATTTGTTTCTGCAAATATCATACCTGCAAAGAATGCACCGAGAGCTGGTGTTATATTGAAAACTTCAAGAAGAGCACCCATCACGAATATTACTGTAAAAATAAAAAGAATGAAAATTTCATCGTTCCCATATTTTTTAAACTTTGTTTCCAGTATTGGCACATATATAAAAGTCAATATTACAACAAATGCAATAAGGGAAAGAATTCCAAGATATTCTATGTTTAAAAGTTGTGGTTTCGTAAAATTCGTTACAATTACACCTGATAAAAAGATTGCAACAAATATTGATAGAACATCCTCATATACCATGAGATTTAGAAGGGCATATGATTCCTCTTCATTCAATCTTTTTATATCCTCAAGCGCCTTGGCTGTTACAACAACACTGCTCGCAGAAATTATTAAAGCGAAAAACAATGAATCGTAGAGATCCCATCCAAAGAATTCTGCAAGTAAAAAACCTACTAAAAACATAAGACCTATATCTATGGATCCTAGTGTTATTGAAACAAGGGCAGACTTTTTAAATTTATAAACTGATATGTTAAGTCCTATAAAAAATAGAAGAAATGAAAGACCGATCTGTGAAAGAACATTAACAATATCGGAGCTCACAGGTAATCCAGAATAATGAAAACCAAAAATTGTGAAGGTTAAAGAAGGACTCAAAAGTAAACCAAAAATAAGAAAACCCACCATTGTTGATTGTTTTAACTTAACTGCAATTAGAGCTCCAAGTAATGAAAGGAAGAAAAGTACTGCAATGTCAAAGTAAAGGAATTCCATATGCGGTTCTCCTTTTATTTATTTTGCTGTAAATAACATACTAATATTTAATTCTTCGATTTTTGACACGATAACATTATATAATTTTTTTAGTTTCAAAGATTATGATGGATGAATATAGATCATTTACATTTCCTGATTACAGGAAAAAATATGAGAGGGACAGGAATTTCAGACAGGAAAAAATATATGTTTTTGTTGAACCGGATTTTGAGAAAAGGGAATTCAAGGCCCATGAAAAAATTAACCTTGTAGCTCTTTACGATGA
The DNA here is from genome assembly GCA_031961525.1 of Thermoplasmatota archaeon. Lineage (GTDB taxonomy): Archaea > Thermoplasmatota > Thermoplasmata > Thermoplasmatales > ARK-15 > JAVRLH01. Next base: position 1,201 of record JAVRLI010000057.1, read on the forward strand.
TCTAACATACATTGATCTTGATGCCGTTGATATGGAAATAAGCGATGTTTCATCTGTGAATGAAAAATTAAAGTTCAGATACGATGGTAAAGTTCTCAGAATCCTCTTCAACAGAATTATTGAGAAAGGTGAAAAAATTGAGATTGAAATAGATTATAGATCCAAACCGCAGAGGGGAATGTTTTTTGTCGGACCGGATGAACATTATCCGGATAAAGATTACCAGCTCTGGACACAGGGTGAGGATGAAGACACGAGATACTGGCTTCCATGCTACGATTATCCTAATGAAAGATCAAAAACTGAGGTTGAAATAATTGTTCCAAAGGGTTACTATGCTGTTTCGAACGGAACTCTTAAGGAAATTAAAAATGTTGCTGATAAAGTAATTTATCACTGGGTTGAGGATTTTCCCCACCCTATTTATTTAACATCAATTGCTGCGGGAGAATTTTATGTTGAGGAGGATGAAATAGATAACGTTAAGCTTCTATACATAGTTCCAAAAAGGATGAAGGATTTTGTGAAACTGAGTTTTGTTAACACACCAGATATGATAAGATTCTTTTCAAGGATTCTGAGATTCAAATATCCATATGAGAAGTATGCCCAAGTGGTTGTTTACGATTTCATATTCGGAGGAATGGAGAACATTAATGCAACAACACTCACGGAATACACAATACATAATGAAAAAATCCATGGGGTTGTGATGAGTGAGGATCTCGTTTCACATGAACTTGCACATCAGTGGTTCGGTGATTATTTAACATGCAAAGACTGGTCACATGGATGGTTGAATGAAGGTTTTGCAACTTATATGAATGCTGTTTATGTTGATCACTTTTTGGGTCATGATGATTTCCTTTACCACCTTTACCAGGATGAAATTAACTATAAAAATGAAGAGTACAGAAGGGCCATTGTTACAAATGTATATGAGTATCCTTCTGAACTTTTCGACAGGCATTTATATGAAAAGGGATCAAGGGTACTTCACATGCTAAGATATGAACTTGGTGATGATTCGTTCTGGTCATCCATAAGTGATTACCTTAAAACGTATGGAGGTAAAAGCGTTGACACATACGATCTTATGAAAATATTCAAGGAAAATACAGGTAAATCATTGGAACAGTTCTTCGATCAATGGATATTCCATGCGGGCCATCCTGAAATTGTTGTTTCACAGATTTATAATCAGAAAGATAAAACATTGACACTGAAAATAGAACAGCAGCAGAAGGGAGAAAATGTTCCAGATGAATTTTCATTCCCCATTGAATTTGCCATATACACAAAAAATGGAAGGGAAATTAAAAAGGTGAGAGTAAATAAAAAAGTTGAACAATTCACGTTCAACTATGATGATGAGCCTTTTGCTGTTAGCGTTGATCCAGAAAATTATATACTGAAGGATATGAAATTTGAAAGAAGTAAGGAATCTTTGAAATACCTGCTCAAAAATGGGGAAACTGTTATGGAGAAAATAGATGCAATAAAATCCCTTTCAAAGCTTCCTGGTTTTGATGTTGTTGATTCTCTTTTAGAATCTGTATTTGAAAATCACTGGTCAGTTGCATCTGAAGCTATAAATGCCCTTGGTTCCATAGGGACAGATTATGCACTAAAAGCTCTTGAAAAAATAATGGAAAGGTATGATGAATTGAATCCGAAGGTAAGAATTGCTCTTGCAAAATCTCTGGGTGAATTCAGGAATGAAAAATCATTCAATCTATTGGTGAATATAATAAACAGAGAGAAGAATGACCTTGTTCTCTCACAGGCATACTGGAGTCTTGGTAAAACAAAACAGAAGGATGCCCTTGAAATTTTAAAGAAGGGATTGAATATTCAATCATGGAATGAGTCAGTTAGAATAGGAATTGTCAATGGCCTTGGTGAAATAGGTAATGGTGCATGCGATATAATAAAGGAATACACAAGACTTGGTTATAATCAAAGATTAAGATCCGCATCAGCCAGTGCACTCGGAAAATGTGGTAAGGATAAAAAGGATGTTATGGAACTTTTATGCGATCTCCTCAAGGATTATTACTTACCAGTGAGAAGAGCAGCGGTGAATTCACTATCAAAGCTAAAAATGTTTGAGGCAATAGAAAAACTTGAACAACAGTTTAACATGGAACTTGATGGAAGGTTGAAGAGGGAAATCAGGCTTGCTATAGATTCAATTCTGAAGGGAAAAGAGGAAAGTGAAGAGATGAAAAATCTTAGGGAGAAAATTGAGGAGATAAACAAAAAGGTAAATGAAATAATGATGAAAATAGAGGAAATTGAAAAAGAATTGAAAAAATGAAGGAATTAATGTTAAAATTGAGAGAGAACGTTCAGAGAATAAACAGACCGGATGAATATTCTTCACTATGGTTCGAGGATGAACCGTACAGAGGGAAAAGAGAAAGATCAATGGTACTTGTTTTAAGAACATTGGGCTGTTTCTGGTTCAAATCTGGCGGCTGTACCATGTGCGGTTATTACTCAGATACAAATCCAGAAAAGGTAAACTTTGAGAATATAAAAAAACAGGTGGACATTGCCTTTGAAAAATACAACAACGAAAAAATTGTTAAGATATATAATTCAGGAAGTTTCTTTGACCAGAATGAAATTCCGCTGGAAGGTGCAAGATATATTTTAAAAAAATTTGAAAATGCTGAAAGAATAATAGTTGAGTCCAGACCTGAGTTCATAAGAGAAAAGATAATTAAAAATTTTATGGATTTCAAAGAAAAGCTTATGGTTGCGATCGGACTTGAAAGTTCAAACGATGAAATTCTGAGGTATTCAATAAACAAGGGCTTTTCTCTTAATGAATACATAAGGGCGGCGGAATACTTGAACTCGTTGGGCATTCCGATAAAAACCTATGTTTTGTTGAAACCTCCATTTTTATCTGAAAGGGATGCGATATATGATGCCATAAAATCATCCATATTTGCATCAAAATATTCTGAAATTGTTTCACTCAATCCTGTGAATATACAGAGAGGAACAGTTGTTGAATATTTATGGCAGAGAGGATATTATCGATCCCCATGGTTATGGAGTGTTGTTGAGGTTCTTAAAAAAACAGCATTCACAAAAAAGGTTGTATGTTTTCCAACAGCACCGGGAAAGGAAAGGGGAGCACATAACTGTGGAAAATGCGATGATTATGTTGTAAAGGCAATTGAGGAATTTTCCTTTTCACAGGATGAAAAAATTTTACTTAAAATAAAACCCTGCACCTGCATGGAAAAATGGAAAAAGATAATTGATCTTGAGGATCTTTCCTTTGGTACGATAAAAACGTAACTTTTAAATTTTGTAAAGGAATATAAGTTATAATGACAGTAAAGCTGGGACAAGAAAATCTGCTTTATCAGAGAATGTTCGATAAACAGATAATATTTTCAATGGAGGAGAATGTTTTTAGTGCACAGTATTTCCATAAAATATTTTCAAACGGTACAATAATGAGATACGTACCAAAGGCTGGAATACTTTTTATAGCAATACCAAAAACAAACGAATATTATTCAACAATTAAGTACGATTTGATGAAAAATAATATCACATTCAATGAAAATGAAACAATGATTCAGATAAAATTAAGGGCATTTAATTTTAGTAAAGAAAAGAGGGAAAAATTAAAAGAGATTGAAAGGGAAATAACAAATATTCCCAAGGTTCTATTCTATCCTTCAGTTATCTACAATGATCACAGGCTATATTTTCTGATACATTACAATTCTTCATCAAGCAGGGATTTGATAAAGAACGTACTGAAAATGAATGAAATATTTTTGGATTATTCAGCGAATTCATTTAAAATTGAGGAAATCAGCTCAATAAAACCATTATCCTATTTCCTTTCAAAATATAATGTTAACCTTGATGATCTTTTCTACATGGAAATAATTGCTGAATATTCTGGTGAAATACCTGAAATTAAGGATCAGAGTTATTTAATTCATTGGCCTTACAACGATAAGGGCGAATTAAAAATAGTTCCATTTGAGCATATGGCTTATGTTGGTGAAAATGCGATGGAACCTCTCAACAATTTTGGATCAAAGCTCCTTGGTTCAGGTTTACCGATCATATATTTTGAAGGATCACAGCTTGAAAACTGTAGAAAATACATATTAATAAATATAAGGCAGAGGATGGAAATTTATTATGAACTGTTCAATTCATTGATCGAAAATGGCTATAAAATAAAAATTGAAAGGCTTGAAAAAATTGAAAGAGATTAAAATTTTCACTAGTGTCCGGCGCCTATTTCGTTTCCAATGAAGTCAAGTTCGAGTTCATGTAATTTTATCTTTGTGGGAATGCCATCAAGGCTCCATCCCCTTGCCTGATAATATTCATCAAGCATGTTTTCAAGCTCTTCCTTTGAAACAAGAGATCCCTTTGAGACTCCCTTTGGAATTGGATCCTTCATTACCCTTTCAGGTAGGGTATCATCCTTCCTTGTGAATCCTTCCCTCACATTGAATGCTTTCTCTATGTTATAGATCCTTTCACCTATGACCATGAGCTCTGAGAGGGACATTTCATAACCAAAGTATGCCCTTATGATATCAACAAAGCCTTCGGCAAAGAACATATGCCTTGAGAATTTGCAAACACCTAATGCATCATATATGGACATGAGATCCTCGTGCACCTTCACTTCATAGCCCTTACCCTTTGCGCTGAATCTATCAACACCCTCAAACTTCCACCATTTTCCAACAAGTTCTGTTCCATATACACCTGCTGTAAGATGGCATGCTCCTCTCACGGATACAGCTTCCGCAAGAGCCATTCCCTTTATTCCCCTTATATCATAGGCAGGTGGTTCAAGGCCCTTAATTTCAAGCGCAAACTCCTTTCCCTTACCCAGTTTTGTGTATGCGTTTTTAACTCCATCAGCAAGCAATTCTCCTATTCCCTTTTCTCTGTATGCCATTGCTTTCAGAACTCTGGAAACAGCGT
>JAVRLI010000058.1:0-6041 GCA_031961525.1 Thermoplasmatota archaeon
GAGTGAAGGGATCTGATGTGGACAGGAATGTAAGGGATTTTATAGATTCAACAGAGTTCAAGGGATTGTTTATCCATTCAACAGGTCATGGTGTTGGTCTTGCCGTTCATGACCACGCTGCACTGAACCAATCTTCAAACATTCTTCTTGAAAATGGCATGGTTGTAACAGTTGAACCCGGGGTTTACATAAAAAACTTTGGAGGTATAAGGATAGAGGATGATGTTCTTGTTGATGGGGAAGGTGTTGTTTTAACACATGCCAAGAAGGATCTGATTGAGATCTAGACAACTGAAAAGTTTTATATAACATCATAATTTATTGGTTTATTCACAAAAACGGTGTTTAATATGCCAAAGGTTGCTGAAAGGGCTGCTGCTAAAAAGGTCAAGGATAAATGGAGAGCGAAGGTGTGGTATAAGATAATCACACCTGAAAGTTTCGGATCCAAGGAGATAGCTGAAACTCCGGCCGAAACCCCAGAGCAGGTTATTGGTAGGGTTGCTGAAACAACACTTTACCAGATCTCAGGGGACATTAAGAAGGACTACGTTAAGCTATTTTTCAAAATAGTGAAGATTGAAGGGGATCAGGCAAAAACAATTTTTGTTGGCCATGATGTTACATCGGATTACATAAGAAGGCTTGTGAGGAGAAGAAAGTCAAGGATAGATGCAATATTCCCAATGACAACAACCGATGGTTATAAAATAAGGGTGAAGATCACAGCCATTGCGGACAAAAGACTTAATTCTTCACTGAAATCAGCAATAAGGAAAAAGATAATTGAGGCCGTTCAGAACAATGGCTCAAATCTATCATTCTACGAATTTGTAACATACATGCTTTCAGAAAAGATAGTTTCAGATATAGAAAAGAATGTTAAACCCGTTTACAACATAAAAAAGATAGAGGTAAGAAAATCTAACCTTCTTTCAACACCAATGGAAATGAATGTAGAAGTAACACAGTAGCCGGGGTGGCTCAGCTGGTAGAGCGTCGGACTCATAGGGTTCTGGACTGGGCTTGGGATATCCGAAGGCCCCGGGTTCGATCCCCGGCCCCGGCATTTTAAGGTTTTTTTAAATTTTAATTAATTTAATTATGAACGAATTTCAATCAACCATTTCCAGAGAGGAATGAACCTTATTTTTTTATTCTCAATGTTAAATTCATCCTCATAATCCCATGTTATTACTGTTAAATTATCACATTTCAATTCATTGGATGCTTTAATTAATGAGTTCAATTCCCTTTTTTCTATTTCATCCTTTCCAGAGGAATATGTTACTTGAATCAAGTATTTTATCCTCATACCATCCTTTATGGCAAAATCAACTTCATGATTCTGATAATCCTTATAATAATAAATTTCCCATGTTTTATACCAGTAGCTTTTTCTCCTTAAAAGATCAATCGCAACAACATTTTCAATTATTCTTCCAAAATCCTCTTTAAATTTCATTGATAGCACATTTATTAATCCTGGATCCGTCACATAGATTTTTTTTGGAGCAACTTCTTTTTCTTTTGGCTTGAATGAAAGTTTATTTATGAAATAGACAAGGTATGATTCGTTTAAATAATAAAGATAATTTTTTGCTGTGTGTACACTTTTTAAACCAAATGAATTTTTAATACTGTTTGATGTCACATAATTTCCAAAGTTATCAATTACCGTATTGGCTATTTCAATGAATGTCTTTTTGTATGCAATGTTGTATCTCATAATTATATCTTTTTCCACTATATCATTGAATAACTGTCTAAGATAAATTCTTGGACTTTCTTTCTCCACTACGATTTCTGGAAAACCACCAGTTTCCAGATAATTCAACAAATGATTTTTAACCAAACCCTGTCCTGCAGTTGTTTCAATCGGTTCTTTAAATTTTAATGCTTGTAGATATTCTCTGAAACTAAATGGAAAAATTTCCATTTGTATATGTCTGCCCGTAAGATGTGTTGAAAGTTCTTTACTCAGAAGTTTTGCATTACTTCCCGTAATGAAAAGATTATATCCGGATCTATGCAATTTATTTACAAACAATTCCCACCTTTCCATATTCTGAATTTCATCAAAAAAAATTATATTCATATTTTTCCCATAAACTTCAAGTAAAGCTGAAAAAATATCGTTTGAATTAACATTTTTTAGCATGGGTTCATCAAAATTTACATAGCCAAAATTTTCATTCTTGAGGAGGGAATAGGTAAAGAATGATTTCCCTGACCTTCTTGCACCAGTTGTAACCTTTATCAAATTACTATTGATAACCTCTTTAAAATTCTCGAAAAATTCTCTCTCCACAAATTCAGTTTTTCTGAATTTTTCTTCAGTTTCATACTTTTGATCCATCAATACCTTTCTCAGGATTTGCATCATTAGCACTATAACTGCAAACTTTTATTTAAAAATTTGCAGTATCAATTAAAATAGTGCAAATTTTAAAAGTAACAGTAAAGCTATGTTGTCATAATAAAAATTTAATTTCTTCACCATTCGTCTAAGAAAGATATCCGAAATGTTTATATATAGTAAAATTTAATAAGCATTGCCTATGGATGAGGGAAATATACTTAAAAATGTTGTTCGTACGATACTCGGAAAGAATGGTTTCAGGATCTCATCAGAGATCCTGGATTCCTCTAGCTACGATATAGTGGCCAGTAAAGATAATGAAATTTATATTATCAAGGTGCTTTATAACGTTGATACATTCAAAAAAGAATCAGCTGAAGAATTAAAGTTAATTTCAAAACTTCTGAAGGCAAAGGCGCTTATTGTTGGTATTAAATGTGGACTCGGAAAACTTGACGATTATGTTCTCTATTCAAGGTACGATATACCTGTTTTGAGCCTTAAAACATTCACAGACCTTTTGAAATATGGAGAATACCCCTTCAGTTTTGCAGCACCAGGTGGATATTATGCAAAGATAAATGGAAAAAAGCTCAGGGAGTTCAGGGAAAAATATAACATTTCACTTGGCGATCTTGCAAAGATTGCAAATGTTTCAAGAAAATCAATACAGCTTTATGAGGAGGGAAATACTGCTGTATCGCTAGATGTTATTGCAAGGATTGAGGAATATTTCAATGAATCATTCATGGAAAGGATCAATCCATTTGAAAATTTACCCGAGCCTGAAAATTATTCAATGTTTTTGAAAACAAACGATGTTTTACAGAGTGAATTCCATAATGTTTTCAGAAGAGTCGGGTATACAGTCTATTTCACAAGAAGATCATCCATTGATGCACTATCAACAAACAGGGATGAACTTATTTTTGTTGGAATTTCAAAGTTCAAAAAGGAATTGATTAACAAAGCAACAATGATAGAGAATATAACTGAAATAACCTCAAAGGATGGTATTGTTGTCACTGTAACAAAGGAGGATACATATGTCAGGATACCTGTCATTTCACTGGAAGAACTTGAAAGGGCAAAGAATAAGGATGATGTTAAAAGCATGATATTTGAGAAAAAATTCAGGACCTCCTGATTTCAGTGTAAATTAAAATAACAATCCCTGAAATAACAAAAATAATACCGTAGTAAAGGTATGCGTGAGGATACACTATTTCAATTTTAAGATCTGTGTAGGAATTGTTTGTCCAGTTTATGCTTTTAAAAACAAAAATGTACTGAACATTACCATGTAAATTATAATTGAAGCTGTTCCTATATCCAGATTTTTCAATCAATACCGTTTTATTTTCCAACCAAAGCGATTTTGTTGTTATACCAACCATAACATTCCATGTACCGTTCCAGGAAACATTTATTGTGCAATCCGATGAAGGAGAAAATGTGGAGTTAACGTTTGCAAAAACATAATCTGGTGGTTCATAGGGAAAGGATATGGTTGTTGAATTTGTTACAGTTAATGGTATAAAGGAAACAACAATACCAAAAATAATAAGAATGATTGAAAGAATTTTAACGATTTTCATTTTTAAGCTTCTCCAGAATCTCCTTTGCCCTGTCCACCCTTACCTTTTTCTCACTTACCATTATTTCCGCAACTTTGTCAATCAGATCACCGGTTGCACCTGCCATGATTGCTATGTTCCTTGCATGAAGGCTCATATGACCCCTCTGAATACCCTCTGTTGCAAGCGCCCTTAATGCTGCAAAGTTCTGTGCAAGGCCAACACTTGCAAGTATTTCAGAAAATTCCCTTGCAGATGAAACGTTCAATATTTTTCTTGCGATCTTTGCCTTTGGATGTGTGGATGATGCTCCGCCAACAGTACCAACAGCAACAGGTAATTCAATGTAACCAACAAGATCCCCATCGTTATTTATTTCATAGTGTGTTAAACTTGTATAACCATTAAGTGCAGCGTATGCATGAGCACCAGCTTCAACAGCCCTCCAGTCGTTTGCTGTAGCTATAAGAACAGCATCTATACCGTTCATAATACCCTTGTTATGTGTTGTTGCCCTGAATGGATCAACCCTTGCAAACTCATAGGCATGATAAATGCCTTCAACAGCATCACCTATTTCCGATCTTGGGAAAATTGCCCATGCCCTTGCAAGCCTGTATAACGCAAGGTTGCTCAGAATTCTTAAATAAACCTTTCCACCAGTAATATCCTCTATGTAGGGTGCAAGACTTTCAGCCATTGTGTTAACGGCATTTGCACCCATTGCATCCCTCACGTCAACAATGATATGAACAATAACCATGGGTCCAAGTTTTGTATCCAGTATCCTCACCTCAATATCCCTGCATCCACCCCCAAGGTTAACAAGAACCGGATCCTGTTCATTTGCAATCCTGATCAGCTGTTGCTTATTCTCAAGTATCTTAAACTTTGCACTGTATGGATCCTTGATGTTAACAACCTGGATCTGTCCAATCATCAAAGGTTCTGTTGATATGGCCCTGAATCCTCCCTTCGCCCTTGCAACCTTTGCAGCATTGCTTGCCGCTGCAACAACGCTTGGTTCTTCTATTGCCATAGGTATAAGATAATCCTTACCGTTTATGAGAAAATTTGTTGCTATACCCACAGGGACGTCCATAAGATAAACAACATTCTCTATCATTCTGTTTGCAATATCCATGTCCAGTGGTTTTTTCAATTCCTCAATGTCCTTTTCTTCAAGTTGCGAGAATTCCCTTACTATCTTCATTCTTTCCTCAATGCTAAGGTTATAGAAACCGCTAACCCTTGATGTTTTCATCACCATGCACCTTCTTTCATTATGCACTTCTTTATTAAAATATTTTATGTTTTTATTCGAGTATATTTTCAATCCTTTCTGCTATATTAAAAATCTCAAGAGAAGCGGGAGAATTTTTATCATATTCAATAATTGTTTTTCTCATTGCCATGGATTTTGGTATGTTTTTATCGTATGGAATTTTACCTATTATTTCAAGGTTCTCCTCCCTTGCAAAATCTTCTATTTTGCTAAATCCAGGATTTATATCGTATTTATTAATAACTATGAAAGATTTAACCCTGAAATGCTGTGCAAGGTAATACACCCTTTTAAGATCGCTAAGACTTGAATCCGTTGGCTCCGCAACAAGAATTGCGAAGTTTGCACCGCTCAAGGATGCAATAACCTGGCATCCTATTCCTGCTGCTGAATCAACAATTAAATTCCTTATTTTTCCATCCTTCACCCATGATCTTGCAATGTTTTTTACCTCAGTAACAAGTTTACCACTGTTTGCCTGACCAACATCCATTTCACCCATAACAAATGGTGAAAATTCAGTTTCACCTATTCTAATCCATCCTGAAAGGTTATTCTGTGAAATTTTTATTGCACCAACAGGGCAAACAACACCGCATGCATTACATCCTTCGCATATGTATTCCTTTATGATTGGTGTTGTTGTTCCTTCTATGGCCTCATATGTGCATACATTCTTGCAGAGCATACAGCCCGTACATTTGCTGTAATCTATAACAGCAATACTTTTGCTTTTAAATTCCCTCTCCTCCTTCCATTTTATATCTAAAAGTAAATGAAGGTTTGGAGCTTCGGCATCAGCATCAACAATTCCCAC
>JAVRLI010000059.1:0-6031 GCA_031961525.1 Thermoplasmatota archaeon
TCTGCAACGTTGTTTCAATAATGAACAGGGGAAGGATTGTTGTTACGGATTCACCATCAAATCTAGGAGATCTTGAGAAAGCATTCATAAAATACACGGGTGAAGAGTATGAGGAAACCTCAACACTGAGGGATATAAGAAAAACGAGAAGAATAGCAAAGAGGCTTGAATAGATGTTGGAGAAATTTTCAGCAATTGTGGAAATGGAACTGAGAAGAATAAGGCACGATTACACTGATATTTTAACAAGAGTTGTTCAGCCTTTATTATGGTTGGTTGTTTTTGGATCTGTTTTCAACAGATACAGGATAATACCAACAGGTCAATACACCTATATGGAATTCATAGCACCAGGTATTCTGGGACAGTCTGTTCTTTTCATTTCAATATTTTATGGCCTTTCACTGGTCTGGGACAGGGATTCAGGAAATCTATCAAAGCTTCTTGTTGCACCAATATCAAGGTTCAGTATTGTTCTGGGGAAATCCATGGCATCAAGTGTGAGATCCCTTGCACAGGCAATTATTCTTTTCGCTGTCATTGTTATAATTGGTGTTCATATAATACTGAATCCTGTTTTCATACTTTGTTCATTCATTGCAGTTATTATGATTTCAGCGGTATTTTCAAGTTTTTCAATCCTTTTCGCTGGAATATTAAAAACAAGGGAAAGGTTCATGGGCTTTGGGCAGCTTTTAACCATGCCGCTGTTTTTCACAAGCAACGCACTTTATCCAATAAGCATGATGCCTGAATGGTTACAATATTTTGCATATATCAATCCTCTCTCATATGGCATAGACATGTTAAGATCCTTCCTTCTTACAGGGAATATCACAAATGTACCTCTTGATTTTTTAATTTTATTATGCACGCTTTTGATATTCACATTAATTGGCTCAAGGGTTCTTAACAGAATTATGGAATGAAAAATTTTCAAAAATTTTTTAATTTTTTAAAAATATTCACAGCATTGATTCTTTGGTAAAGATTATAAGTATATTCCCTTTATAAGGTTTCAATGAAACTTGTTGAATGTGTCCCCAACTTCAGCGAGGGAAGAAGGAAGGATGTTGTGGATGAAATAGTGAGTGCGATAAGATTCAACGATAACGTTAAAATTCTAAATGTTGAAATGGATCCTGACCATAACAGGAGTGTTATAACCTTTGTTTCCGATCCACAGAATGCACTCGAGGCAGCATTCAAGGGTATTAAAAAGGCCTCGGAGCTCATAGACATGGAAAAACATAAAGGTGAACATCCAAGGTTCGGTGCTGCGGATGTTGTACCATTCGTTCCTCTCTATGACACAACAATGGATGAGTGCATTGATCTTGCAAACAAATTGGGAGAAAGGGTAGGAAGGGAATTAAATATACCCGTGTATCTCTACGATAAGGCAGCGAAGGTGGAATGGAGGAAAAACCTTGCGGATATAAGGAATGTGAATTTCCAGTATGAACAGCTTAAAGAGCATATAAAGGAAGAGAGATGGAAACCCGATTATGGACCTGCGGAGGTTGGAAAGGCAGGAGCAACAATAATAGGTGCAAGGGAATTCCTTATTGCATATAACGTTAATCTGGGAACATCGGATGTTTCAATAGCAAAAAAGATTGCAAAGGAAATAAGGGAAAAGAATGGCGGTCTGAAAAATGTGAGAGCATTAGGCTTTGAACTGAAGGATAGAAACATTGCACAGGTATCAATGAATTTAATAAATTACAAAGAAACGCCAATAAACAAGGTTTATGAGTTGGTTAAGGTATATGCAGAAAGGTATGGTGTTCCTGTAATAGGATCTGAAATAGTTGGTCTTATACCACTTGATGCATTAGTTCAGGTGGCTGATTTCTATCTAAAACTGGAAAATTTTTCATCACAGCAGATACTTGAGAAAAAGTTATGGGAAGGTGAAAGCATGATGAAGAATATGGATATTGAGAAATTTCTTGATGAACTGAGCAGCGCATCACCAACACCGGGCGGTGGTGCTGCAAGCGCACTTGTTGGTGCAATTGCAGCATCCCTTAGCTCAATGGTTGCAAACCTGACAATAGGGAAGAAAAAGTATGCGGACGTGGAAAATGAAATGAAGGATATTGTGAAAAAGGCATTGGAGATAAGGAATGCCCTTATTTCTTTAATGGATGAGGATGTAAATGCATTCAACAAAATAATGGATGCATACAAGCTTCCAAAGGAGAATGATGAACAGATAAAAATAAGAAAAGAAAAAATTGAGGAGGCATCAAAGTATGCATGCCAGGTACCATTGAAAACAGCAAAGCTTTCCCTTGATGTCATGGATCTTGCAATCAGGGTTATTGAAAAAGGAAATAAAAATGCAGTTTCCGATGGTGCATGCTCCGGATATTTTGCTGAAAGTGCAATAAAGGGTGCGCTTTCAAATATAATGATAAATTTGAAAAACATTGAGGATAATGAATTCAAAAAAGCCATGAACGATGAAATGGAAAGAATAAGAAGAGAATCGCATGAAAAATTGAAAATTATTGAAATAAAGCTCAAAGAGGTGATATGATGGCACTGAAAAACATTTTGGAAATAGCTGAAAGGGCAGGAATAGATGAGAAATATGTTGAACAGTACGGAAAATACATGGCGAAGATATCCATTGACATAATGAAGGATATTGAGAAAAGGAAGAAGGGAAAAATGATAGTTGTTACAGCATTGACACCAACACCCGCTGGGGAGGGAAAAACAACAACATCAATAGGACTCTCAATGGCTATAAATAAAATTGGTAAGAAAAGCATTCTGGCCTTAAGGGAACCCTCTCTCGGTCCTGTCTTTGGTGTAAAGGGTGGAGCAACAGGAGGAGGAAAGGCAACTGTGCAACCATCGGATGAAATAAATTTACATTTCACTGGCGATTTCCATGCTGTTACATCCGCCCATAATTTACTTTCAGCAATGATAAACAACCATATTTACCATGAACTTGAACCAAGCCTTGATCCAAAGAGAATAACATGGAGAAGGACATTAGATATGAACGATAGATCCCTAAGAAATATTATAGTTGGAATAGGAAAGGCAAACGGTGTTATGATGGAGGATGGCTTTGATATAACACCTGCATCGGAAATCATGGCAATAATGGCACTCTCAAGGGATTATGGTGATTTAAAGAAAAGGCTTGAAAGAATACTTGTAGGTTTTTCCAAAGATAAGAATCCTGTTTATGCTAAGGACATAAAGGCAAGCGGTGCGATGGCAGCTCTATTAAAACATGCATTAAAGCCAAACCTTGTACAGACAGCAGAAAACACACCCGCATTTGTTCACATTGGACCCTTTGCAAACATTGCCCATGGAACAAACAGCATAATTGCTGATCGTATTGGTTTAGGGCTATCCGATTACTTTGTAACAGAAACAGGATTCGGTTCTGATCTTGGTGCTGAAAAGTTTTTGGATATTGTTACAAGGGTTGGTGATTTCAAGCCAAATGCAGTTGTAATAGTTGGTTCAATAAGAGCAATAAAGCACCATGGAGGAGCAAAGGATATTACGGTTGAGGATGTGGATGCTGTGAAAAAGGGATACGCAAACCTTCAGTTCCATATAAACAACATGAGAAGGTTCGGTCTAACACCCGTTGTTGCAATAAACAGATTCAAGAATGATACAGATAGAGAAATAAGTGCATTATCAGATTTACTTGATGATGAAAAGGTTCTATGGGCATTATCTGAAGTGTTCGAAAAGGGTAGTGAGGGAGGAATAGATCTTGCGGAGAAGGTCATGAAGGTTGCGGATCAGAACGAGGATCCAAAGATAAATTATGTTTACAATGTGGATGATCCCGTGGAGGTAAAAATTGAAAAGATAGCAAAGATAGTTTATGGTGCAAAGGATGTTGTTTACACAAAGGACGCAGTGGATGATCTTAAGGTGATAAAGAAAATAGGAATGGACAGGGCATTTGTTTGTATGGCAAAAACACAGTCATCCATATCGGATGATCCAAAAGCGATAGGTGTTCCAAAGAATTTCACCGTAACGGTAAGGGAGATCAGAATTTCATCGGGCGCCGGATTCGTTGTACCCATACTTGGAGAAATAATGACCATGCCGGGTCTTCCAAAGGAACCCGCTGCATACCATGTTGATCTGACCGAAAATGGAGACATTGTTGGTCTTTTCTAAATTTTTTATTTTTAAAAATATTTTTAAGCAATGAAAAGATTATTCCATGGAAATGAAAAGAGAAAAATATGCTTACATTGAAGGTTTTGTGAGCATTTCTGGTAATCTTGGTATTTTTATTGTTAAGTTAATAATAGGTATAATAATTAACAGCATTGCCCTTATAGCTGATGCATACCATACATTAACAGATTTAATGGGTTCAATCATTGTTATACTTGGTTATTATTTTGCATCAAGACCACCGGATGAGGAACATCCATATGGTCATGGAAGGATTGAGCATATAGCAACTGTTCTTGGATCAATTGTTTTATTCCTTACTGGTATTTTCATTTTTTATGATGGAATTTCAAGGATCATTTCACCAGAAAGCGTTTCGTTCGATATATTTCTCATGATAATTGTTCTTTCCACAGCCATTGTTAAGGAATTGATGGCAAGGCTTGCATTTATGTATGGTAAAAGGATAGGCGGTGATCCTCTTCTCGTTGATGCATGGCACCATAGAAGCGATGCAATTTTAACAATTGGTGTAATAATCGTTATATTTTTATCACAGTATTTTAAATATTTTGATGGTCTTTTTTCCATTGCAATAGCCATACTTATAATTTATGAATCAATCAAATTCTCTTATACCGGAATAAGCAAACTAATAGGAGAAAAACCTGATGAGGAAAAGATGAAAAAAATTGATGAAATATCAAGGGAAATGAAATTAAAGGTGCATGATGTTAAGATACACGATTATGGTGAAAAAAAGATTGTTGTTCTCCATATTGATCTTAGAGGGGATTACACTGCATCAAAGGCACATGAAATTGCAAGTGAATTTGAAAAAAATGTGATGGAAAAAACTGGCATGGAGGCAATTGTTCATGTTGATACATTTGATGTAAATATCAAGAATGAAATTGAGAAAAATCTGGATTCCATATTGAAGGAAATACCTGAAATAAAAAGTTATCATGATGTGGAGGTGTACACATCACCTGAAGGTGGGCATGTGGACATACATATAGTTGTTGACAAGAATCTAACCATAGAAAAAATTGAAAAAATATCAAAAAGGATAGAAAAAACATTCTCAAAGTTATTCCCGAGAATAAAAGTTGTAACACACTTTGAAACGGAGGGATAAAAGATTAATTTTGTGTAAATTACCAGCAAAGTTTATATATTGATAATTTAATACTCAAAGCGAGGTGCAGAACTATGGTTGGAATCACTGAACTAAGAAAAAGTATTGCAAAGAGCACTGGTGTGAAGGAGAAGGATGTGAAGGCAGTCCTTGACACATTTTTCAAAGAGGTTGTGAACAGGGTTAACAAGGGAGAGAAAGTAGCAATTAAGGAATTCGGTGTTTTTGTTAGAAGGGTTCAGAAGGCAAAGAAGGCAAAGAACCCAAGAACAAAGGCAGTTATAAACGTGCCCGAAAAGAAGAAGATTGTTTTCAGACCATCAAGAAAAATAAAATATATGTAAAAAAATTAATTTTTTTATTTTTTTATAATGTATCAATTGCCGTATCGAAGGATGATATTTTTGCAGCCTTTTTCATATCGTTTAGCGATGCCTTTCCATCAAGTATGTATGGGCTCTTCACACCTGTAAGAACAACAAGAACCTTCACTTTGTTATCAAGTGTTGGATCTATTGATGCTCCCCATATGAGTTTTGCCATTGGATTTATCTGCTTCTGTATCAGTTCAGCTGCTCTCTGTGCCTCCATAACGCTCATGTTAGGATCTCCTACAATCCTCACCAGTGCACCCTTTGCCTGGTGTATATCTGCCTCAATTAAAGGTGAATTTATTGCATCATTAACAGCTTCCTGAACCCTGTC
>JAVRLI010000060.1:0-6025 GCA_031961525.1 Thermoplasmatota archaeon
TTTCTATCACTTTCAATCCCTTCTTTCCGAATATATCACTTGCATTTATATGAATACCATATCTGGAAAGAATTGCATGTACCTTGTTCTTGAGTCTTGTCATATCTTCTCCAAGAGATTTTCTGTATCTCACTAAGTTTCTCAATGATTCAGCTTCCTTTGAAGGAAGATATACTTCTGGTAGGTCATTCAATCTAAGAAGCTTTGCAAGTTTATAAGAATCTTCCTTATCGTTCTTCTTTAATGATTTGAAAATCAAAGCAATATTTGCAGGATCAGCTATGTGTACAGAAAATCCCATATCCCTCAATAGTCTTGCAACGTATTTGCCAGATGTGGACATTTCCATCGCTATATCAGGTTTCAATTGCATGTATTTCTCTCTGAATTTTGTCCATTCTTCATCACTGTTTGGCATCTCGTATTGTTCTGCTATTCTCCATCTTCGTCCATTGCTGTCACGTACACACTTTTCTTATGCACATCAATTCCTATTTTCGTATTTCTCACCTCTTATTTCTTTTGGTGTAAGAGTCTTAAGGTCGGAGTTTTCTCGACAAGCTCCTATTCACCCTTGTTTCAGGGTATTAAGTCGAAGCGCAGGCAACCATTCTATCGGACAACCTCGAAGGTCAAATCAAAGGACGGTTGCCAAACTCCGACTCTTATACATCATCTTCATGCAGGTGGAGACAAAAGAACTTTTTTCATGACTTCTTTATCCTAAGAAAATCCATGGTGGTGAACTTAAAATGATTAACCTAACCTTTAGTTAACACACTATCTTAAACCATCTTTCTTAAAAATATTCAACATCAAAAAATCAATAAAAATATAGAAACTGGCAAATATACCTCATTATCCTTTTCGTTCAAGGTCTCCTCAGTTAATACTATTTTCCGTTTCTCCGAGCTAACAATATAAGGATCTTTTCGGTATTTAGATTCAATAGCAAATCTATGGTTCTTCCCATCTTTATTAATACACAACACAAAATCGATCTCTTGTTCCAAACCATTATGCAATGATACGCCGTACATTAATACCTTTTTATAATATACTGAAGGTACTCTTGCAAAAAGCTGTTGAGAAAGTAACAAATGCGACGCTATAACGCTTTCTACCAGATGCCCTTTAAACTCCTTTTTGCTTAAAATATTTTTAGACTCGGTGAATGGATCTGAAATGTTACGTAGATAGCTGTAGAGCGCATGATACAAAAATGGATCCAGAACGTAATTTTTTACATTCTCCTTATAATTAGGAATGCATTTTTTATCCTTTAATTCTCGATATGAGAAAAAGAAAGACCAAGTTGTTTCTAAATAATCTATGTAATTTTTAAGGTTAAATTTAGGTGTAGGTCGCATTTTTTCATCTATGCCTATTACCTCCAATTTTTCAAAGTTAATTCTTGATGAAAGTGTATTAGGGTCTGTTATTATTTGAAGCACTCTTTTAAGGTTCTCTGGGTCAAGACCTGCAGTTTTTGCATCTTGTATAAACAGTTCAGCCAAATCACCATAGAAATTTGCTGGTATTGATTTTTTATCACTCTGAATGTATTCATTTATTGCTTTTGATAGCCTCCATGAATAAGGTAATCCTCAAATAACGATTGAAGCAACTTCGAGTAATTATCATATATTTCATTCATAAGTAGAGGTATACGGCCCTTTGAAAGTTCGATCAATAGTTTAAATCGCTTCGAAGAGGTTCTCAGCATATATTTGTCAAATAATGAGGATATATCTTTTTGTATGGCTTCTACCACTTCAGGAAAACGCAGAGGCACATGAATAAGGTTTCCGCCTACGTTAAATTGCTGTGCAAAGCGTCCCTGCCTATCCCTAAGCTTGCTTACAGCATCAGCCAAATCCATCGAATGGCTGCCAGTTACAACAATCTTCATCTTACCTTTTTCTATTAAGTTATTATCAGTTAGATTTTTGAGTGCCTGAGCCCATTCAGGGTACATCGAAGCTTCATCAAGAAAAACAAACTTTTCATCTTCAGATGTTTTTGATATATTACTCAACAAGTCAACTAGCAGAACATTTTTCAATCCCTGATAATCTAGAGAGATGTAAAATATAGATCTAGGATCAATATTATTTTTTATAAGATCTCTAATCAGTAGTTTTATAATTGTAGTTTTGCCCGCTCTTCGGGGGCCCTTTATGGTTATTATCCCATATACATCTTCCGTGAGTATACCTTGCCTTAAATGATGATAAAGACGTGGTTCTCTTTTAAGGATTGAACTCTCAAAGTAACTTATATGTGGATCATTCCGATACCACTTTTTATCCGTCCACCAAGGGCAATATTGCTCTAAGAGCCCCCATACATCCTCAGATGGGCTCATTCTTTTCATACCTCTTTACTGTTTTTCGCAACATTGCTATATCAAATTCCATCCTTCCCATTTCTTTTCCCATCTGTTCAACCTTTGCCTCAAGCTCTTTTACTCTTTTAACAAGGTTCCCACCTTCTGCTTCCCCAAGCATTTCCAAAACAAGACTCTTGACAAGTTTAGGAATTGTGGTATTTTGTTCTCTAGCAATGCTTGCAAGTTTCTCATAAAGCTCAGGTTCTAAGTAGAATTTAATTTGTTTTGTTGTCTTCATAGTACTATTTAGTATTACGATGGTACTTATAAAGTTTATCTTAGTACTAATTTATATTAAATAGTACTAAAAGTTATGTTTTTGGTACTATTAAGTACTGCATAGTAATAATTTTCCAAAAAACTCTAAGCTCTCGGCAAACTGCCAATTTTAACTTTAGGACTGTCCACTCTTGCTTTAATTTAATTTAGCGAGGATTCTCAACTCTTCAAATTCAACAAGATCCAGCTTATAATGAATCATATGGGAGCTTATCGGATAGAATTTACCTGTAATGTTGGAGAATTCTCTTACAAATGCTTCCAGTACACGAAATGGAACATTCCACAGTGATCTTATTTTTGCAAGATAAATAAAGAATTCTATAGGATATTCGTATGGCCTTCCTATCTTTCCATTATTTTTTCTTTCCAAATCTGTTTCCCATGTCTCTAGAAAGGATAGATCAAAAAATTCTATTCTTTTAACTAAGGAATTGTTATAATTTGACTAAACCCTTTTATATTTCCTATCTTTATTATTATCGGAGGTCTTTTTTGTAAGCATATTTTATTACCAACACCTCCATTTATATTAGATTTAAATATTTTATCTAAGGATAAAATCATTTAGTTAACACACTACATAACCGTAAATATTTATGGAAAACTGCCCTTTTCATAGCCTGAAAAATTGTACATTTTCACACCCATTCAATTTTAAAAACTTGGAAAATTTTTTGATAAAAAAACCTTTATACTTAAATGCAAATTTTCAGAGTATATTTCATAAAGATATATCAATTAGGCGATAAATAAAATTTTTATTTAACAATTGTCGAATATAAAGTTTCTAATAATGAAAAATATTGTAACGTGAATGATTGAAACAATAGATCTTAGAAAAACATATGAGGGCGGTATTGAGGCTTTGAAGGGAATAAATTTAAAGCTTGAAAAGAGGTTCAGTGCAATAATAGGAAAGAATGGTGCAGGAAAAACAACGCTTGTAAGAATACTTTCAACACAGCTTGAACCAACATCTGGTAAGGCATACATAAATGATCTTGATGTTATGAAGGATGCGAAGAAAATAAGAAAGATTATTGTGAGCATACCCCAGGAGGCATCACCCATAGGCATTCTCACTCCTTTAGAACTTGTTAAATTATACCTTATTGCAAGGGGTATATCATTCCATGATTCGCATATTATTGCGAAAAAGGCTCTTGAGGAGGTGGGTCTGGACGAATTCGCTAATGTTCCAACAGATATGTTATCGGGAGGAATGAAGAGAAAGGTTTTTGTTGCAATGGGTCTTGCTTCAAACACTGAAATAATTTTTCTTGATGAACCAACAACAGGTTTGGATCCAATATCAAGGTTTGAGGTATGGTCATCCATAAGAAAGCTTGATGGAAGAATTGTTCTAACAACACATTATATGGAGGAGGCTGAGAATCTTGCAGAAGATATTGTCATGGTTGATTCAGGTAAAGTGCTCGAAAAGGGAAATGTGAAGGAATTACTTGAAAGGTTCAAGGGAAAGGTAAGGGTTGAAAGTTATAAACCTCTAGAAGAATCTTATAAAATTGGGGATCTTTACATCAAATATGTTGATGAAAAGTATGCATCTGAATATATATCGGAAGGATTTGCAATAAGGAAGGTAACACTCGACGATCTATTCATCATCCATGGTGTTGAATATGAACAGTAGATTCATTTTTGCCATGGGCTGGTATTATGGATTCAAAACAATAAAAAGGGGTTATTCATACGTAATTGCATCAATGATCATGCCGTTCACACTACTTTTTTTAATATTCATAATATCACAGGGAAGACTTGTTCAGTATGCCATAATAGGCGGTTTTATATCAATAATCGCCTTTAATGGACTTGGAAGTGCTGGTGATGCCGCATTCTTCAGATTGCAATTGAAGATCCAGGATCTTTTTGTGGCAACAAAAATAGGTCCATTCGATTACATGCTGGGTTTAATGCTCAGTTTCTTTGTTTTTTCAATTCCCGGTCTTGCAGTTTATGTTATGCTCGGAATTGTTTATCATCTTTTCACAATTTTCAATGCAATTGTTCTTTTATTATTATTGATCATGTTAACTTTATCAACAGCCGGCATATCCTTTATAATAGCAAGCAAAATAGGGCATATCAGAAACGTTTGGGGTATTGTATCAATTCTATCAACAGTCATGACAGTTCTTCCTCCCACATTCTATCCTTACACCATGATACCAAGACCCTTTCTTTATCTTCTATCCATTTCCCCAGCAACACCTGTTGCGGTTATTGCCCAGGGTGTTTTCAACCTTGCTCCATTCTTGCCGGAAATGATCTATATAATGATCATTGAAACTGTTATTTTCGTATCGCTTGCAGTCTATTTCACAAGGTGGAGGGAGAAATAGTTTTTATTTTATTCAAAATTCCGTTGAATATCTCCCTAACATCACCGTTGATCATGAGAAAATTGTTTTTTCCTCCACCCTTCAGATTCTTTTCTTTGATGAAATTTTCCAAAATATCCATTATTTTTATAAGATCCTCCGATGCGAGAATTTCAACAATTGACCTTGAAATGTTACCGATTATAGCCATGTTTCCATGATTTTCAATGATACCATGAGCAATTCTTTCCTTTGCCGAGAAATCACCAGGATCATCAATTGAATAACTTATTTTTATTCCATTTATTTCAAGGGAGTTAAATTTAAAGTATTTCAAAGTTAAATTGTAAAAATTCTCCTTTATATTCTCATAATCTTTTTTGATTTCAATGATTTTATCAAAATTCTCAGGATTAAGAGAAAATTCTGAATAAACTCTCCTGGCTTTTTTGAATACTTCATCCTGGAACTTTTCAGCCTTTTCAGAAACAAGGAATTTAATTTCAGTGAATTTTCCCTTTTTTACCTTTGTTACTAAAATTTTACCAATCTCACCAGTTTGCTTAACATGAATACCCGCGCATGCTGAACGATCAAAATTTTCAATTTCAACTATTCTAACATTTTCCTCCCCTATCCTTTCCCTTTTTATTCTTGTATTTGATACATTTTCAATATTTTCATAATAAATTTTAACTGGAATGTTCATCCTTATTATTGAATTTGCAATATCCTCAGCATGAGAAATATCATCCAATGAAATTTCACCAGAAACAAAAAGTGTTGATTCATGGTCAAGGACCATCTTTTCAAAATTTACCTTTGAAACATTCTCAAGGGATCTGTAAAGGATATGTTCACCTGTATGTGCCTTCATAAAGTAGTATCTTCTATCCCAGTCAATCTTTATCTTCACCCTTTCACCAACCTTAAAATTATTTTTCTCTACCCTGTGCCATATTTTTCCATCCTCCTTTTTTATTTCTAAAACCATTGTTTTAAAGGA
>JAVRLI010000061.1:0-5991 GCA_031961525.1 Thermoplasmatota archaeon
CTTCCATTCTTTATTATTTTGCTTAAAACTATTGCAGATCCATAAGCCCAGGCCGCAATTAAATTATGTCCGCAGGAATGACCATTTGGCAAGGCATCATATTCGGCAAGAAATGCAACCTTAGGTTTTTCTGAACCATAATCAGCCCTGAATGCTGTATCCATGTTCATGTATGGCTGTTCCACTTTAAACCCATGTTTCCTTAAACTTTCATTCAGAAGTCTTGATGATTTGTATTCCTCACTTCCAAGTTCAGCAAAATTGTATATTTTCTTTGATATTTCTATGATCTCATTTTCATACTCCTTAAGAATTTCCTCTGGATCCATGCTTGAATGTATTATCATTTAATATTTAACCATGACGAAAAATCAATAGAGATGGCAGGCAACAAAATGTCCCTGCTTTATTTCCTTCAATGGTGGTTCCTTAATTCTGCAAATATCCATTGCATAGGGACAGCGATTATGGAACCTGCAACCTTTTGGTATGTTCATGGGATTTGGAATATCACCAAGAATTTTCACATCCTTTTCCTTTTTTCCAAGTGTGGGAATGGCCTGAAAAAGAGCCTGGGTATATGGATGCAGTGAATTATTTGTTATATCATACTTACTACCTGTTTCAACAATCTTTCCAAGATATAGAACACTGAGCCTTTTTGCAACATATGTTGCCACAGAAATATCATGCGTGATCATCATAACAGATATACCAAGCTTCCTGTTCATGTCCATCATCAGGTTGAGGAAATTTGCCCTAATTGAAACATCGAGCATTGAAACAGGTTCATCTGCAACTATGAACTCAGGATCAACTGCAAGTGCCCTTGCAATCGCCACCCTCTGTCTCTGACCACCACTCAACTGATGCGGGTACCTGTTTAAAAAATCTTCGGCAGGCTTTAAACCAACATTTTCAAGGACATTTATTATTTTATTTTCATCAAAACGAAGTTTGTTCAATTTCAATGGTTCTTCAACAATATCCTTAACTTTGAATCTAGGATTCAAAGATCCGTACGGATCCTGGAATATTATCTGAACCTTCTTTCTAAAATTCTTCAATTCACTCTTTTTTAATGAAAAGATGTCTATACCATCCACAAAAACCTTACCATCGGTTGGTTCAGTGAGACCTGTTATTATTCTCGCAAGTGTTGTTTTTCCACTCCCTGTTTCACCAACAATGGAGTATATTTCACCCTTTTCTATTGAAATTGATACACCATCCAGTGCCTTAACATACTCCTCCTTCCCAAAAATTTTTCTTCTTACAGGAAAATACTTCTTAAGGTTCTGCGTTTCAAGAATGTTCATTTTTTTCACCGCCATAAAGTGTGCAGTAAACAATGTGCTTTTTTGAGAAAATGTATGGTTCGTATTCATATTCTTTACAAACATCTCTTGCAAAATCGCACCTTGGATAGAACCTGCAACCCGAAGGTGGATTTACAAGGCTTATTGGTTCACCAGGTATACCCCTTATTTCCTTTTCGCTTCCTAAAACAGGTATTGATGAAAGAAGACCATGTGTGTATGGATGTTTTGCATCCTTCAGTATTTCTTCATTTTCACCCGTTTCAACAATCTTTCCACCGTACATTATTGCCATTTCATCCGCAACCTCTGAAACAAGTGGAAGATCATGGCTTATGAGTATTGTTGTTAAATTGTACTCTTTCTGCAAATTCTGTATCATTTTCATTATCCTTGTCTGTGTTACAACATCAAGGGCTGTTGTTGGTTCGTCGGCAATCAATATTTCAGGATTTGTTATTATTGCCATTGCAATAACAACCCTCTGCTTCATACCACCACTTAATTCATGTGGATACCTTTTCCACACATTTTCTCCAAGACCTACCATTTTAAGCTTTTCATGTGCAATTTTCAATGCTTCTTTTTCATCCATTCCATCATGGATTATCAATGGTTCCGCAACCTGTTCATCAATCCTTATTACAGGATTTAGGGAATTCATTGCACCCTGAAAAACCATCGCTATCTTTTTTCCCCTTATTTTCCTCATTTCATCCTCATCTATCCTTGTAATATCAATACCATCAATGTTTATGGATCCTGAAACAATTGTTGCACTTGGTGGTAATAACCTCATAAGTGAAAGACCCAGTGTTGTTTTACCAGAACCCGATTCACCAACAAGACCGAATATTATTCCCCTGTCTATATCAAGATTTATATGATCCACAGCAAGTGCATCACCCTTTTCTGACCTGTACTTAACAAAAAGATCCCTAATGTTTATCACATCAAATCCTCCTCAACCTTGGATTCAATATTTCCTCAAGTGAATATCCAACAAGTATAAAGCCAAGTATAAGGAGAATGATGAAAAGACCGGGAGGAACAACATACCACCAGTCACCTGCAGATATTGCTCCTGAGGATAGTGCAAAGTGCAGTATATTACCCCAGCTTATGTCATTAACATCACCAACACCAAGAAATACAAGAGCTGCCTGTGAAAATATGGCATTTGAAATTGCAAGTGTCATGTTAGCAAAAACTATTGGTATAACGTTTGGTACAATATGCCTGAACATGATGTAAAGATGACCTGCCCCATTTGCCCTTGCAGATTCAATGAATGGCCATTCCTTTATTGATAGAACCATGGATCTTACAATCCTTGCTGTGGGTGACCAGCTTAAAAGACCTATAACCATTATAACATTCAAAAGGCTTGGACCAACAAGTGCAGATATAATTATCATGAAAACAATTGCAGGTATAACAAGGAAAAAGTCCGTTATTCTCATCAAAATTTCATCTATTATTCCACCAAAGTATCCACTTATCAGCCCTATGATTAATCCTACAAAAACGGTAACAATTGCTGCAGAAAACCCAACTATCAACGATATCTGTGCACCATAAAGGTTCCGTGAAAAAAGATCCTGCCCAATTTCATTTGTTCCGAACAGATGTGATGAACTGGGTGGTGTTATAAATAGATCCGGATTTGTTTCGTTTGGATTGTATGGTGCAACAAATGGTGCCGTTATTGCCATTAGAACAAAAAATATGATTATGATTAAACCAACAAGACCCATTTTGTTCTTCCTGAATTCTTTCCAGAACTCACTTATCTGGTTCATTGATATCTAATCCTCGGATCAAGATATGCATATGCAATATCGGCAAGTAAATTTGCAATTACAACAGTTATTGATACTATGACAAATGCACCCTGTAAGACAGGATAATCCCTGGACAGAATTGCATTGTAAATCATAAGACCAATACCAGGCCAAGAAAAAACCGTTTCAGTTAAAACCGCACCAGCCACAACAAGGCCGAAGTTTATCGCTATTATGCTTACCATTGGAAGCATCGCGTTTGGCAATGCATGTTTTCTTATCAACCTTCTATCATCCGCTCCCTTTGCCTTTGCAGTTAAAATATAATCCTCAGTAAAAACATCAATGAGTGAATTCCTCATGATTATTGTGAACTCGCCATATAAAACAAGTGTAAGTGTTATTAATGGCAGTGCAAGGTGTGATAAAAGATCAATGAATCTTTGGAAAGGATCTGTGTAGTGTGCATTCAACGTGTACATACCAGATATGGGTATTCCACCTATATATAGGGCAACAAGTATGAAAATGGATCCCAGCCAAAAAGTTGGCATGGAATAGAAGGCAAGCGCAGAACCGAGAAGTGTAAAATCTACCTTTGTTCCCCTTCTCCATGCAGAAACAATTCCGGTCACTATGCCAAATATCATGGATAAGAATGTTGCTGGAACAAGTAAAATAAGACTGTTGATCAATGCTGGTATGAGAACATTTGATACGGGCTGTTTGTAATAAAATGATATGCCAAGGTTACCTACCATTGTGTTACCAAGGTAGATCAAAAACTGTTCCCAGAGAGGTTTATCAAGACCAAACTGCTGATAAAGTGCCTGAATCTGCTGCTGTGAAAGCATTGGACTTCTGTATAAAAGTTCAATGGGATTACCCGGCATTATACGAAAAAGAAAAAAATTGAAAGAAATTATTACTATTATTGTTATAAATGCAAACACTGCCCTCTTTGCAAAGTATTTGGCAAGCGATGACATTATTTACTTTTTCCTCCTTAGGGCCAGGAAAGCTACTGCAGCTATTATTATCACAGCTACAATTCCTAATGAAATGTAGAGCAATGTGTTGTTTGTTGTTGGCTGTGAAGTTACATTCTGTTCAACAGTCAGGAATGTTCTCCAGTCATAGCCACCAAATGGACCGCCTGGATAATCCGTTGAAATGTTCGTCCATTTTTTAGAATATGCCTGTATTGGTTCTGGTGAATATAATGGTAGATAAGGGAGTTGGTTGTATAGTATTTCCTGGAGCTGGTATGATATGTTCTTTATTTCAGA
This sequence comes from Thermoplasmatota archaeon, assembly GCA_031961525.1. Lineage (GTDB taxonomy): Archaea > Thermoplasmatota > Thermoplasmata > Thermoplasmatales > ARK-15 > JAVRLH01. Next base: position 4,393 of record JAVRLI010000061.1, read on the forward strand.
TAGACTTGTTGCATTCACCATTTCACTGTATAGCGTATCATAGGTATAGTTTGTGAAACCACTATCTGATGTTCCAGTTTCAGTTTGATATGATAAGAAAACACTGAGTATTGTTGGATCGGCAGTACCAACAAGCCAGTCCCATAGATCCATATCGTGATTGAAATTTGGCCATATTATGCTGCTTATTGTTCCCGTATCCATTGCTTGTACTGTTGTCTGCACACCTATTTTGCTCCAATAGTTTGTGGCGATTATATTAGCTGCATTTATCTCCTCGGGCATGCTGCTTGGAACAAGCAATGTGTATTTTAACGGTGTACCGCTTGGACTTACCCTGTAACCATTAGGGCCCATTTTATAACCGGAGGAATTAAGAATTGAATTTGCAAGGGAAATATTGTAGGAATAGGGCTTAAGGCTGGGATCTGCAAATGGATGTGTAGGTGGGAACTGTGTTGCTGTTGGAACACCATAACCATGCCATATTAGCTGTGTCAATGTGTTAAGATCTATGGCATGGGCAAGTGCATGCCTTACATTAACGTCCTTTAAAGTTGGATTCCCATGACCGGAGGGATAAACATTAAAAGCTATATAGAAATATTCCACAGAAGGACTGGTTGTGAGAACAAGGTTTGTGCTGTTCTTGACAAGATTTATCTGTGAGGGCTCAATGTAAGGACCAACAGCATCTATCTGCCCTGCCTGTAGAGCAGAAAACATTGTTGTCATGCTTGTGAAGAACTGGAATATCACAGTATTTATGTGAGGTATCTTGGATGGTATGAAGTAATTTGGATTTTTAGTAAGAACAACATACTGGTTGGGTGTATAGTTTGTTATTAAAAACGGTCCGGATCCAACAAAATGTGGATTTGATGATACATTGTATCCGAAATATGTGGCAGGATCAACATTCTTCCATATGTGGTATGGAACTATAAAAACATTTGTTAGAGCAACAAGCTCAAACAGAGCTCCTGTGTAATGGAATATAACTGTGTGATCATCAGGTGTGGATATGTTTGTGATCATATTTACATAGGGATACAACCTTGAATAGTTCTGGACAGCTATGTAATAGGAGTATTTTACATCCTGGGATGTGATTGGAACACCATCGGACCAATGTGCATTGGGGTTAAGGTGAATTATTGCTGTTCCATTTGAGTTGTATATCTGCCAGGACTGTGCAAGATCCGGTAAAAGTGTTTTTTGATCTGCTGCAAAGACACAGAGCGTGTCATAAACATTCATTTGAATCCATAAAGAAATCTGAGCATATGTTGTGAATGGATTCAGTGTATCAAGTGCTGTTCCGCCCCAGCCAGCTATGAATGTGGAGTTGGTTGTCTGTGCATTGCTTTCCTTAACTGTTATATTGCTTGATAACAAAAAAACAAACACTGCAATAACTAAGGCCGTTTTTAAGACCTTATTCATTTCTATTTCACCATTTTATCTATATTTTCATAGTATTTAAACATTTTTTATTAAATGAACATCTTTCAGACTATCCGCATGTCTAATTTGATCTATCCATAAAAATACAATATTTTCTTTAAATTCTCACTTTTTAATTTATTTTTGATACAA
>JAVRLI010000062.1:0-5907 GCA_031961525.1 Thermoplasmatota archaeon
TAAATCTTTTTCCAGTAATTCAATTCTAATTTTTTCCGCATCGTATTTTGGTACCTTTAAATAAATCATTTTGAAATGCATTTAACAAAACATTTATATGAAATTTATCAATTATGGTTTTAAGGTGATTATAATGCCTCAGAAACCAGTTGTTGATGAAGCAACATGCATTGCATGCGGAATATGCGCATCTGTCTGTCCGGCGAATCCGGTTGTGTTTACAATTGAAAATGTAAGTAAGGTTGTACATCCTGAAGCATGCATTGATGGATGTACAGAATGCCAGACCAACTGTCCAACAGGATCCATAACAATACAGAAACTCTGATCAAACAAATATTAACATTTTATCGTACCCTGTTTCAACAATTTTCCCTTTTTTATCGTATACTTTTTCTTTTTTTATTTTAAAGTAATCCTTTGTTATTTTTATTCCATTGAATTCAATACCATTTTCAATTTCTTTAGGATCAATGTTTTTAATAAATTTCAGGAATTCATTCATTTTATCCCTTAACAGTGGACCAAGCTTTGAAAGATCTGGAACAACATTTATTTCTTCCTTCACTTCCATATTTTGAGTGATTTCAAGATCCTTTATGTTTAGCGATCCCTTAATAACATCCTTCATTTTATTGAAAAGTTCAGGATTATCTGTGACTATTTTTGCCTTTTCTATACTTTTTATGTTGTTATCTATCTTAAAGCTCCTTCCCCTTACTATCAATTCCTTTACCCTTTCACCATCAAATGTTTCACCCTCAAGAACAGGTTCGGGCCAGGTTTCAAGATGTATCGATATTCTTTTCTCATGCTTCGAGTATATTCTGTGGTACATTTCCTCGGTTATGTGTGGAAGAATTGGGGCGAAAAGCTTTAGAATGCCAAGATAAATGTGATAAACAACAGCCTTTGTTTCCCTATCCTCTTTTATTCTATACTTTATTATTTCAATGTACTCATCAGCAAAGGTATGCCAGAAGAAATCCTCAATATCCCTTATTGCCCTGTCATACCTGTAGTTATCCATGTATGATGTTACCCTTTTCACCATTTCAGAATATTTCACCAGGATCCATTTATTTATTAAATCGTTATAGGTTAAATCGTACCTACCATCAACGTTCATTTCAACGAATTTTCCAAGGTTGTAAATTTTTGTCAATAACCTTTTACCATGAACAACCTCCCTTCTTCTGAACGGTGTATCCTCACCTATTGTGCATGTTGCGGCGAAGTACCTGAATGCATCCGTACCATATTCATCAATTATTTTTAAAGGATCAACAACATTTCCCCATGATGCATGCATTGGTCTTCCATCCTCTGCAAGAATATGCCCATCTATGAAAATATCCTTCCATGGTTCAATACCTGTTACAGCCTTACACCTGACAATGGAATAGAATGCCCATGTTCTGATTATATCATGAGCCTGCGGTCTTAAACTCATGGGATATAATTTTTTGAATTTTTCATTATCCCTGTAAAGGAATGTGTTGTATATAGGAGATATGGATGAATCAACCCAGGTATCGAAAACCTCATCACTCCCCTTCAATGGTGAACCGCAAACAGGGCATTTATCGTATGGTGGTTTGTCAACAAGAGGGTCTATGTAACCATTTTTTTTCATGATATCTTCCTTTTTTGGAAAAACATAGTGTCCATTTTCACATATCCATACGGGGATAGGTGTTGCAAAGTATCTCTGCCTTGAAACAACCCAGTCCCATTCTATGCTGTTCACCCATTCCTCAAGCCTTTTTTTCATGAATTCAGGTACCCATTTAATTTTATTTGCACTCTCCAGTATTTCATTTTTTAAATCAACTGTCTTTATGAACCACTGTTCCTTGTTGATTATTTCAAGAGGTGTTCCACATCTCCAGCATGTTCCAACGCTGTGATCGAGATCCTCAATCTTTTTTATTCTATTTTCTTTTTTGAGATCCTCAACAATTTTTTTCCTAGCCTCCTCAACATACAACCCCTTATATTCACCACCAATTTCTGTTAATTTCCCCTCCTCATCAACACTCCTGATTATTTCCATTCCATGCTTCTTTATTAACTTCAGATCGTTCTTATCACCTATTGAACATACCATCTCAATACCAGTACCGAATGATGGATCCACATCCTCATCCCCATAGATGGGTACTTTTCTCTTGAATAAAGGAATTATAACCTTTTTTCCCTCAAGATTCTTGTATCTTTCATCATTTTTGTTGTATGAAAGGAAAAGGCAGGCAGGAATAAGTTCAGGTCTTGTTGTTGCTATTGTTACTTTTCCACCATCCTCGAGATCAAAATCTATGTAATAAAGACTTGTTTTTCTTGTATCATAGACCACTTCAGATTCAGCTATTGCTGTTCCACATCTCGGGCACCAGTTAACAGGGTGCAGTGCTCTGTAAACCAAACCTTTCTCAACCATATCCAGAAAGGTTAACTGTGTAATTTTTCTGTAATATGGTGCATCGGTTTGATAATAAATTGATGGATCCATGGATTCACCAAGTATTTTGAACTGTTCTGTCATAATATCAATTTTAGATTTTGCAAAATCTTCACAGAGTTTTACAAATTCCTGTCTTGGTAAATCCCTCATCCTTACATTGTGTAACTTTTCAACGTTCACCTCAATTGGCATTCCATTCACATCATAGCATAGTGGGAAGAAAACATTGTATCCACGCATCCTTTTGTATCTTGCTATGAAATCTATGTGCGTATAGTGTGTTGCATGACCAAGGTGGAGTGCACCGCTTGCATATCTCGGTGGATTATCTATTGAAAATACTTCTTTTTGAGATGAGAAATCGAACCTGTAAATTTTTTCCCTTTCCCAGAAATCCTGCCATTTCTTCTCTGTTTCTTTTGGATCGTAGATCATTGTATTTGTTATAGGAAAACATAATAAAAACTTTTTTAAGTTTATTTTAATTATCATAACCATGGATGCATATATTGTCTCTGCCATAAGAACCCCAGTAGGGAAGTATGGTAAATCTTTTGTTAATGTTCCCGCACAAGAACTTGGTAAAATTGCAATAAATGAGGCAATAAAAAGAGCAAAGATTGAAATGGATATTGTGGATGAAGTAATAATGGGAAATGTACTCCAGTGTGGTCTAGGTCAGAATCCAGCAAGGCAGAGTGCACTAAAAGCAGGATTTCCTTACAAAATTGCCGCATTCACTGTGAACAAAGTTTGTGGATCAGGTCTTAAGGCGGTTATGCTTGCGGCACAATCAATAAAAGCTGGTGATAACAACATTGTTATTGCAGGCGGAATGGAAAACATGAGCCAGGCACCATACTATGTGAAGGGGGTAAGGTTTGGACTAAAGTATGATAATACAATGCTTTACGATGAGATGATCATGGATGGTCTATGGGATGCGTACTACAATGTTCATATGATAAAGACAGGGGAAGTGATAGCGGAAAAATATAACCTAACAAGGGAGGAGATCGATCTTTTTGCGTACCAATCACATATGAAGGCAAAGGAGGCAAGGGATAGTGGTAGATTTGCGAAAGAAATTGTTCCGGTGCAAACTGAAAATGGAAATGTTGTGAACGATGAGGGTATAAGGGATGATACAAGTCCTGAAAAATTGTTAAATCTAAAGCCTGTATTGAAAGACGGAAAATTTGTAACAGCAGGGAATGCATCACAGCTCAGCGATGGTGCATCAGCTTTGGTTGTAATGAGTGAGAAAAAGATGGATGAGCTTGGAATAAAACCAATGGCAAAAATTATAGCATACAATACTGTGGGTGTTGATCCAATTTACGTAATGGAGGCACCTATTTTCGGTGTAAAGGAACTGTTAAAAAAAGTTAAAATGGACATTGATGAAATAGATCTTTTTGAGCATAACGAAGCATATGCATCGGCAAGTGTTGTTGTAAGAAAGGAATTGAAAATTCCTGAAAATAAATTCAACATACACGGTGGTGCTGTTGCACTCGGCCATCCAATAGGTGCAAGCGGTGCAAGGGTTCTTACAACATTGCTATATTCATTGAAGGAGAAGAATTTGAGGTATGGTATTGCAACACTCTGCCTTGGTGGTGGGAATGCCGTATCCATGCTTGTTGAAAATGTGAGGTGATAAAAATGAAGGTAGGTGTTTTTGGTTCTGGAACAATGGGAAGGGGAATAGCACAGGTATTTGCAATGAATGGTCATGATGTAACAATGGTCGATGTGGAGGAAAAATTCCTGAGGAATGCCATGGAAAACATTGAAAAAAGTCTGAAAAAATTGAAGGAGAAGGATCAGATAAAGGAGAATGTTGAAGATATAATTAAAAGAATCAAACCAACGCTGGATTACAATGATACAAGGTATTCAGATTTCATAGTTGAGGCAATAGTTGAAAAGTTTGATCTTAAATGCGATCTTTTCAAAAAACTTGATGAAATGATTGATAAAAATGTTATATTCGCAACAAACACATCATCCATATCCATAACAAAGCTTGCATCCTGTACAAAAAGGGCTGAAAAATTCATAGGAATGCATTTCTTCAACCCTGTTCCAATAATGAGACTGGTTGAGGTTGTAAGGGGATATTCAACATCAAAGGAAACTGTTGATTTTGTCTACGAACTCTCAAAGAAACTCGGGAAGGTTCCTGTTATAGTGGAGGATTATCCGGGATTTGTTGCAAACAGGATTTTGATGCCTTTCATAAATGAAGCAATTTATGCTCTTATGGAAAATGTTGCATCAAAGGAAAGCATTGATACTGTTGCAAAACTTGGACTTAATCATCCCATGGGCCCGCTTGAACTTGCGGATTTCATTGGACTAGATGTATGTCTTGACATAATGAATGTTCTTTACGAGGATCTGGGCGATCCAAAGTACAGGCCTGCACCCTTATTGAAAAAAATGGTTGCAGCAGGTAAACTCGGGAGAAAAACTGGAGAGGGCTTTTATAAATATTAGATTTCAACAATCTTTCCATCCTTTATAATTTTTTCAATTAGGTTTATTCCAAAGTGGTATGCAAAGTGTGTGTATGATGGTACATCCGCTACCAGAAGATTCGCAGGTCTTCCAGGTGCAATTGATCCATGTTTATCCTGAATATCAAGGGAATATGCTGCATTGAATGTTACAGCTGAAATAGCCTCCTCAATGCTCATTTTCATCTGTGTTACAGCTAGTGTTATTATTTCCTGAATATTTTCCGTGTAGCAGTTTGGATTAAGATCGGTTCCAAGTGCAACAGGAATATTATTTTCAATCATATACCTTGCATTGGCATATTTTTTCTGGAAAAGCATGAATGGTGTTCCTGGTAAAAGGACAAAAACTGTATCTTTTTTTGAGTATGTCCTTAAAATTGTCTTTGGTGTTTTTAACGCATGGTCAACACTTTTTAAATGTATTCTCAATCCTAATGATGAACAACCAATGTATTCAATCTCATCCGCATGCATTCTTAATTTTAATCCATATTTCTCCGCATTTAATAGAAAATTCTTTGTCTCGCTTACATTAAAAGCGATAGAATCACAGAAAACATCCGCAAACTTAGCTTTTTTTGATATAACATCCATTCTTTTCAATACTTCTTCAATGTATTTTTCTCTTTCCATATTTTGGGGCGGAAAATGTAAAAGAAAGGTTGGTATTAGATCAATAGGGTATTTTTCAGCAAGATCCTTTATGATATCAAGGAGCATTATTTCCCTTTCAACGTTTAAACCGTAACCCGATTTTGCCTCAGCTGCAACTGTTCCATGCTCTATCATTTTTCTTATCCTTTTTGATGATTGTTCAAATATTTCATCGTATGAGGATTCATTTGTCATTTTTACAGTGTAGTTTATACCACCACCCATCTTTGTTATTTCCTCATAACTCATGCCTTTTAATTT
>JAVRLI010000063.1:0-5599 GCA_031961525.1 Thermoplasmatota archaeon
AGGAGGGTTATGAAATCAAAAAAAGTTAATTATGGATATTACGGTCTTCCAATTTTAAGCATAATGACAGTAATAATAATTCTAATTTCAATAATAATTTTTTTTCTATATTCAAAAATTTTTGGTTTTATACTTATTTGCTTTGGATTGTATGTTTTAATTTCATATTTAATATCTCAGATTTTAATACATAAGATCGATAAAAAAGATTTTAATGATATTTTGAAAATTGAAGGAAATGAATATGTTCTTGATGTGGGATGTGGGTTGGGAAGAATGACAATAATGATAGCAAAAAATCTAAAGGATGGAAAGGTTGTAGGTATAGATATATGGGATAAAAAACAGTTGTGGAGCAATACACCCGAAAAAGCATATTTAAATGCTTATATTGAGGGTGTTAGAGAAAAGGTTGAATTTAGGTACGGAGATGTTCTCCAAATACCATTTCCTGATAATACCTTTGATTTAGTAACCTGTAGTGGTTTGTTGAATAATCTAAAGGGGGATGAAAGAAAGATTAGGGCATTGTCCGAGATTCGTAGAGTTTTGAAACCTGATGGAAAATTCCTTCTTATAGAACCTTTAAAAAGTCTGAGAATGTTTTTTGCATTCACACCTTTTGCTTACGGACAGATTATTAAAAAAGAAAAACTGGTTGTTTTATTAGAAAATTCAGGTTTTTCAACAATAAAAGAAAAATATCAAAAAGGTGTGGGATTTTTCCTGTTAAGTAAAGCAAATTAAACAAACGATCATTAAGGGGATGATTCAAATTCTGTTTAAACGAAAATTTTTAATTGAATAAGGCTTTTTTTGCTTCAAAAAATTCTTTTCTCTTTCTAAAATTCTGAAATTTTTAATATGAATTTTTACGAGTTCATAATTTTTCATTTTGCTTTGAATTCCCGAATTGTTTCATATATTGGTCCTTTTGAAGTAAGAGTACTTTTGTAAAGTATGAATGAATCAACAGTGATTTCACCAAAAATTGTGTTTGAAAAATTTTTCAATATTGATTCAACGTTATCAGGAATTTTAAGTCTTGCTATTGTTAGATGTGGTGAAAATTCCTCATCATTGAATTTTTTCAATCTTTCTGAAACTGTTTTTCCAAGGTTATTCAATTCTTCAGATTTTGCACCTATCCATATTACCCTTGCCCTCTTTGTGTTAGGGAATGCACCTGTTCCCTGAAGCAATATTTTAAATTTTTTAAAATCTATTTTTTCAAGTATTCCAATAATTTCTTTAATTTCATCCTCACTCCTTTCATCAAGGAATTTTAATGTAAAATGTAAATTTTCCTTTTCAACAAGCTTCGCTTTGAAATTTTCCTCTATTGCTTTCATAAATTCCTCAATTTTATCATTCACCTTTACAGGTATTGCAACAAAGGTTCTCATAATTTATAATTTAAAAACACTACCATAAAGTTTTTGATCCTATAGTGAATTCAAGTAATGGTGATAGTATTATGGAAATAGATCCAAGGATGAAATATTCAAAAACACACGAATGGTTACTTGTTGAAGGAAACACCGCAAAGATAGGTGTGTCGGATTACGCACAGCAGCAGTTAACGGATATAGTTTTTGTTGAATTACCTGAGGTGGGAAGCAGGGTTGAAAAAGGTAAAGCTTTTGGTGTAATTGAATCAGTAAAGGCTGTTGAGGATGTTTATGCACCAGTAAGTGGTAAAGTTTTGAAGAAAAATGAAGATGTTATAAACAAACCTGAATTAATCAATGAGGATCCATACGATGCATGGCTTATTGAGGTAAGCATTGAAAATAAGGATGAGCTGAATGATCTCATGGATGCTGAGAGTTACAAAAAATTCCTAGAGAATGAGGGTCATTGAAAAGATGAAAAGGCAGGATTACTATTACCGCCTTGCAAGGAAAGAGAATTACAGAAGCAGGGCAGCGTATAAATTAAAGGAAATTGATGAAAAGTTCTACATCTTTAAGGATGGTATGAACGTTTTAGACCTGGGTGCAGCACCGGGAGGCTGGACCCAGGTTGTTCTTGAAAAAATTGGGAATGGTAAGGTTTTTTCACTTGATGTTAAAAGGGTAAATGTTGATGGTGCAATGTACATAAAGGCTGATGTTTTTGATGAAAACGTATTTTCTTTGATTGAGAATGAAATAAAAAAAGAGAACATTGATGGTTTTGATGTTATAATCTCGGACATGGCACCAAGGATATCAGGTATAAAGGAAATTGATCATCAGAAATCACTTGATCTTGCAAGAAGGGCCTTTGAAATATCAAAAAAGTTTTTAAAGAAAAAGGGGAGTATTGTTATAAAGCTTTTCCAGGGGCAGGACCTTGAAAATTTTAAAAAAGAAATTGAAGAAAATTTTGATTTTTGCAGGTTCTATGGTCCAAAGGCATCAAGGAAGGGTAGCAGGGAAATATATCTTGTTTGCAAGAGGTTCAGGGGATCATCTTGATTTTGTTATGTTCACATCCCTTACAAGTGCATAGGGTATCAGGGATGGTTTTACCTCATCCCACCATTTTACCTGCAGCCTTTCACTGCTGAGTTCTTCTATGGCAGAAAATATTCTCTGCATGTTATCGCTTATCCTTATTCCCTGCCAGGATTCCACAATTTCACCATTCTCTATGTAAAATATACCGTCCCTGGGTATGGTTGAAAAATCACCATTCCTGTAATCCTGGAACCTTGTATACCAGGTATTAACAATGAACAGACCCTTTTTCATTTCCGCTATGATATCATCATAACTCCTTTTTCCACCTTCTACAACCGGCTGCCATGCGTTCGGGCTTATAAGACCGGCATTTCCTGTTGTTTCTGTGTTGAATTTTTTTGCCGTGGAATTGTTATGCAGGTAACTTTTTACTATTCCATTCTCAACAATCGTTACCTTTCTGGTTGATGTTCCTTCATCATCAAATTTTCTATAACCTATTCCGCTTTCCAATGTTGGATCATCATGAAGCGTGAAAACATCACTTCCTATTTTCTTCCCCAACTTATCTGCAAAGAAACTCATCCCTGAATCAACCACGAAAGCTGATGCAAATTCCATGGAATAAGATATAAGGGATCCAAAGCAAAGTGGATGAAAGAGAACATCATATTTTCCTTCCTTGCCTTCGGAAGGTTTTCCAACAAGTGATGCAAAATCTCCTGCAGTTTCACCTATTGAGTATGGGTCGAATTGATCAAAAAGAGCCTTGGTTGCTGTCTGGAATGCAGTCTGTCCGGGATAACCGTATTCGTTGAATGCTCTTACAGCTATATAAAATCCAACATTTTTATCCTCAGCATAATTGTAGTTTGTTGCAAGTTTCATGAATACCTTATTATGGTATATAACACCGGAAACCCTTTTTGCACCCTTTTCCTGTGCCCCTTCAATTGCAAGTTTTGAAAAATATGGAAGATCATCAAGTAATTCAAGTGAACCATCAGGAACATGGTTTCTGTATGTTTGCTTTTTTGTGTTCAAACCGAGGAAATCGTTGTTTTCAGGTAATCTATCAATGATCTTTAATAGATCCTCAATCTTTTTTTCAATGTTCTTTGTATCCTTGATTGTTGTGAATATTGTTTTTTTATTCTTTGCAAGGAAAAGGTTAATCTGATTTTCTATGTAATTTATATAAATATCCGGTGCATTATTTGAAAACCTTATCTGTTTTGTATCCCTTTCAACATAGCTTACTGATACTTCATCCGCACCCATTTTTAATGCATCATTAACAATCCTTTCAACATCAACCATATTATCACCTCAGATACACATTCCTCAACCTAACATATGGCCCTCCCATCCATACGTCAACACCCTGCATGGGATCACCTTTGCCGCATGATCCACTGTAGAAAACAAGATCCTTTGAAAGTGCATCAACAGCAGAATAAAATCCCTTTGTTGTTATTTCAAGAACAGGTCTTTTCACAGGTACCGTTATTTTTCCATTCTCAATAAGGTATGCCTCCCTTCCAATGTATTTTTCATTGAACCTTATATCATCAATGTTCCATTCTGTGAATGAGTTCATGAATATTCCATATTTTATATCCTCGATTAGTTCATCAAACGTGTAATCTCCAGGTTCAATGTATGTTGTGCTCATTCTCACAATGGGTTCCATGTCCCACCAGGATGATCTTGCCGCAGCGTTACTTTTCTTTCCAAGATAACCGGCTGTTTCCCTGTTCATAAGGAATTCGTTTATTTTTCCATTTTTGTAAAGGTACCTTTTTCTTGCCCTTACACCCTCATAATCGTACTTGTAATGCCCGAAACTCTTTTCAATAGTTGGATCATCAATAACGTTAACAACATCTGAACCTATCCTTTCACCAACCATTTCAGGCTTTATGAACGATTCACCTGCCTGTGCGGCCTCCCTTCCAAGTATTCTATCAGCCTCTGATGGATGTCCTGCGGATTCATGAGCAACTATTCCCGATACCTCCGGTCCAACAACAAGATCCATTTTTCCTTCAGGTGATTTTTTACTCTTTGCAATTTCCTTTAGTGTTTTTGCCTCCTTTTCAATTTTTTCCCACAGGTTCCATTCATCGAATGCTTCATAACCGCCACTCATTCCATATTCTTGTGATGCCTGTTCAAAGTTTCCATTTTCCATCACACCTATCATGAAGGAATATGAAACGTTTGGTATCCTTGATATTATACTTGTACCTTCCGTGTTATAGAATTCCATTTCTGTAATCTTATCCCTCAAAAACTGTAACCTCATCGGTGTATTTTCCTTAACAAGTATTTTTTCAAAATCGTTCAGGTAGGATATTTTTTCCTCAATGGAAAGATCGAGTATTTTCTTCCTTTCCACAAGGTTGTAGTTGTCCTTAATTATTTCTTCCTCTGATAGCTTTACATTTTTTCCCTGGCTCTTTGAAAACTTTATTGCCTTTTCAACAAGCCTTTTTATGTTTTCATCACTCATGTTTTCACTCGTAACAAAACTGAATGTGTTGTTCAAAGCTCTTATTGCAATACCCTCTTCCTGATTTGTTTCAACACCGCTGAGTACTCCATTTTTCATAACAAAGCCTGTTGTGTTATACCTCAATATTCTAATTTCACCATACCTCACATTTTTTTCAAGCATTTTCAAAAATCCATCTATGTCCATGATCAACCACCCCTAAGGCATGTATCTCCTCAATTCCTTTTCCCTCTCCTTCTCCTTCCTAATCATCCTTTCCAGCCCGCTCATGGCATCATCAACAACCTTGTAAAGGTTCCATCCGTTCTCCTGAATATAAAATACCTTCTTTTCGGTTACAAGCCTTGCCCTTAAAACATAGTTTATTTCATTTCCACCAACGTTATGTTCCTCCACATGCATGTTAAGGGAATGAGGTGTGTAATTTTCAAACTTTGCAATCTTTTTCAAACTCTTCTCAATTATCTGGTATATAGTATCGAAAACTGATGGATCATCGCTCTCAAGACCTGTTATCTGAACAAATACACCCTCGCTCTCTTCCTTTCTTGCAATCAATTCAACAATGTCCTTCTGTGTTATGATACCAACAATTCTGTTTTCCTCATCAACTATTGCACATATGTATGATTTC